>CP029329.1:4070000-4258077 GCA_003129525.1 Clostridium beijerinckii
TGGCTTTTTCTTCTTCATTAAATTCATAATCGGTAACAATATAAGTATAATCTGTTAATGAATTCACATATGCCAGAGCTCTCCTGTTAAATTTGGATTTGTCTGACACAATAAATGACTGCTGACATTGACCAACAATTTGTTTCTTTAGAAATGCTTTGTCAGCTGTAGGCGTCATCACATTAAGTTTTTCATCAATAGCAGCTGTTCCGAAAAATCCAATGTCAAACTTCATATTTTCCAACATATGCATTGCATAATAACCATGGATACTACCTGTACTTTTTTGCACAGTCCCACCACAAATTATCAGCTCTACATTGCTGTTTCTCAGAAGGCGAACAATCTCCAAGTCGTTTGATAGTACTGTAATATTATCAATATTCATAATTCCTTTGGCTATTTCAAAGGTTGTGGTACCTGCATCTAAGTAGACTGCATCTCCCTCTTTTACAAAGCTTGCACATATAGCGGCTAAAGCTTCTTTTTCCTGCCTGTTAGTAGTCAACTTATCTTCATAAGTAATCTCCTGCTTATAAACCGCACCGCCATGGCATCTTTCAATAACCCCGTCTTCATCTAACTTTTCAAGGTCTCTCCGGATTGTCATGGTACTTACATTCAATTCTTTTGCAAGCGTATCAACCTGGACGCTACCTTTTTTTTTAATAATGTTTATTATCTTTAACTGTCGTTCAGCGATTAACATGTTTATACCTCCCATTTCTCACATTAATAATATATGAAATTAAGAGATTTTTCAATTAAATCCGTAAAGATTACCTAGCCAAAGATAGCATTTAATACTAATAATGTAGCTAATGATGTAAAACAGCATAAAGTTGATGTAACAGTCCATACCCTCATTTGCTCTTTTGTGTTTTCAATTCCTATTGATTCATTAATTACCCAAAAATAAGAATCATTGAAATAAGAAAAGAATATTGCGCCTATACATGCAGCTAGTCCAGCAAATACTGGATCAAGTCCTAATTGTGTAATCATAGGTGCAGTTACTGAAGCTGCAGTAAGCATTGCAACAGAACCTGAACCTTGAATAACTCTTAATAATAATGAGATAATGAAAGGTAAAAGGATTGCTGGAATAGGTGTACTTGCAATTGCGCTTGCAATGTAATCTCCAAGACCACTATTTTGGATAATAGCGCCTAGAGCTCCGCCACCACCAACTAACAGCATTAATTTACCGCTTGCTTTCAGTCCTTCTTCCATTGAGCCTAAAGTCTTTTCTTTGCTCATACCGTTTGTTAAAAAAATAATAGCGAGCAGTAGACCAATAGCTAAAGCAATGATTGGTGTGCCAATAAATGCTAAGATAATTCCTATGATGTTATTATTCAGACCAACTGTACTTAAAATATTATTTACCAATATTAAAAGAATTGGTACTAAAATTGGTGCAAAAGCCTTTAGTGCAGATGGTAATTTTTCATCTGAATCAATTGCATTTGTTGAATCTGCACTGGCAACAAGTCTTTTTTCTGGACGAATCCAAGCTTGGTCACCTTCACCTGGTAGCTGATATATCTTGTTATCCATATATTTTGCATAAATTACAACAACAATAGCTGAAGGAATTGATATCAAAGTACCAAATAACATCATCTTTCCGATGTTTGCCCCTAAAATTCCGGCAACGCCAATAGGTCCAGCTGCTGGTGGTACTAAACTGTGGCTTAGCACTAAACCGCCTGCTAAAGCTATGCCAAGAGCAACTACAGATTTTTTAGATTTTTTTGAAAGTCCTTTTACTAATGGGGCTAAAATAATAAATCCAGAAGTACAAAAAATTGATAATGAGGTCACAAAACCTGCTGCCGTTAATGCCTCTTCTTCTTTGTTTTTTCCAAGTAACTTGATAAATGTATTGGCCATAACATTTGTTGCTTTTGAATCTTCCAACAGTTTCCCAAGCATAACACCAAACCCAATAATAATACCAATACTACTTAATGTCTTTCCGAATCCAGCCGGAATAGCCTGAGTGATGGCAGTTAAGTTCATGCCTCCAATAACACCAATTATCACTGCACATACTATTAAAGCTAAAAATACATGTATTTTTGTTTTTGTAACAAGATAAATTAATAAAACCATTCCAATTATAAGACCTAATACCATTTGCATCTGTGCACTCATAATAAAACCTCTTCTCTCATATTTATTTTTAACTACATTTTGTTTCTTAAATAGTCTACACAAGTAACAAGTGTCATCTCATCACCAACTAATCCACCCTTAGTAATCATAGGTGTTTTATCAAACTCTCCACCAATTACTATGTTGTAAATAGCTAGTGGAACAACTTCATCTCTAACATCAAATCCTACTGATTTTATCTTTTCGCAGAATGCAGCTGATATATCGCCACCAGATGTATAGATTCCTCCTATTTTACTTCCAAGTTCTTTTCTAATTCTATAAACTATGTCTGCAACTGAATTTGTAACATAACCAGCACTTTCACTCTTACTGTAGCCATAAGTTTTATTCAATTCTCCAAAGGCAAGTACATCACTGTCATCAATTGTCGTAACAACTGCTAAAATCTCATATTCACTTTCATTTGCAATAATTTCATCTACCACACGGTTAATCTCTTCTTCCCTTGTTTCAGCATCTAGGAATTTGATAGTATCCGTTTTTACTATTAAAGGATTATATTTTTCTCTTAGTGTTTTAATCTGCTTTCTTGTTAAATTGCTGGCACTTCCGATTCCACATAATATCTTTTTCTCATTTTTAACTTGTAAACTCTTTGCAAAAAGTTCTTTCGCAACAGCTGCGGTGAAGCTGCCTGGATCAATAGCAACAAATTTTAATTGGGTTGCAATACAACCTTTTGCAATCTCTATAATATCTTCATTTGTTCTAGCATCAACTACTACAATTCTATTGTCTTTTGCTGATTTTAAAACTGATTCTTTGATAACATCTGCACCTTTTAATACTTCCTCTAAAGCTACATAACCAACACTATATTTACTTTGTCTTTTTACAATTTCTGTTACTTTTGAACTTGTAACAGGAGAAGTTGGATCCTTAGCAACTTCTGTTCTTTCAAGTGGTACATTATTGACTAATAGATAATTACCTATGCAAGTACGACCTGAACCTGGAAAAGATGCAACCACAACTGCGATAGTGTCATCACCTAGTGTTTCAATAATACTGTCAATTTCACTTCCTACATTTCCACGTAGAGTTGAATCAATACGTTTACTAAATAACAAATCTTTCTTTCCTTCAAATAACAAAGCTGATTTTTTGACTCTGTCATAAGCTTCTTCTTTAGAAATACCTCTACTGTTTGTACTAATACATAGCACATCAAAAGCTGAAAACTGATTCATATCTTCAGTTTTTAAAATTGTTCCTACTGTAAACCCATCCTGTGCCAAAATAGCACCCGTATCATTAGCTCCCGTTAAATCATCTGCAATAATTACTGTTTTTAACATTTTACTTCCTCCTAAACATTTATTATTAATCGTTTGCAAACTTCTGCAAACTTTTGCTTTTTCTAATTTTTAATGTTAGATTTTTATACATTCTTCTACTGTGTTATAATAATATTATTAATATTAATGACAAAATTGGGATAAACATAATATTTTTTTATTAGAAAATATAAATAATTATATCTATCGTTTACATTTAGCATATTTTTAAACTGTGTAAATTCTATAATAATTATTAAACACCCCGTACAAATAGCCAATCTCTTTATATCACTATTTGTACTCTAATAAAGATTTTAAACTTTATTTAGGTGTTTAATGATATTCAACAACTAAGTATATTTTAATTTATCATTACTTTTTAAAATTTTGTGAATATTTTACTGCTAATAAGATAGCTTCAATCATACTGATAGAACTTACTTTTCCTGTACCAGCAATATCAAATGCTGTTCCATGATCTACAGATGTACGAAGTATTGGCATTCCACCTGTAATCGCAATTGTTCTATTGAAATCAAGTGTCTTTGTCGCAATATGCCCCTGATCATGATATAAAGACAATACACTGTTAAATCTTCCCTGTAATGCCTGATGGAACACTGAATCTGCTCCAATTGGTCCAACTACCTTGTAACCTTCCTTTTGAAGTTCCTCTATTGCTGGCATAACTTCGTTAACTTCTTCATCTCCGAATAATCCATGTTCTCCACAGTGTGGGTTAAGTCCGGCAATAGCCATTGTACCTTCTGTTACTCCTAATTTTTTAAGAGCTTCCATACATCTCTTAACATAATCAATAATACGATCTTTTTTAACCATGTCACATGCTTGTCTTAATGATACGTGTCTGCTTAGAAAGAATACTCTCATTCCACTTACTTCAAACATTGTTAATGGATCTGATGTATCTGTTAAAGCACCAAAGATTTCAGTATGGCCGATATAAGGGACTTTTCCAGCTTTTAAAGATTCTTTATTGATTGGTGTAGTTGCTACTGCATCTACTTTACCTGAATTTGCTAACTGAATACTTCTTTCTATATACTCATAAGCAGCTTTTCCACACATACCAGATACTTTACCAAATTCAAATTTATCCATGTCAATATTATCAAGATCAATTAGGTTAAGTATATTTTCTTCAAATATCCCCTCTTCTGGATTATTGATTACATTTATTTTTAAATTAGTACCTGCTATTTTAATTGCATTCTCCATGATTTTTTTATCTCCAACTACAATAACTCTAGCTTGTTCAAATACTTTCATTGTTGCAATTGATTTTGCAACTATTTCTGGACCAACGCCTGCTGGATCTCCAATTGGTACTGCTATTAATGCTTTATTCATAATAATTACTCCTTCTTAAATATTTTATTCGTTCGTTTATGTTCTTTTATTTGTTTGTTTATGTTTTAATTTTATTGCATTTGTTCGTATATGTCAATTATTATTTCATTTTTTCCCAAAAATATTTATAAATAGTGGTAATAATCATAGATCATTTATAATATGTTATTGTTTTTATTATATTATTTATTAATAATAGGTTGTTTAATAACTAATTTTTACAATTAATTGTTTAAGAAAATATTCTTAGAAATTATAGATTCCAAGGATATTTTCTAGTATTTATTCGTTGCTGTTTTTATATAATTTGAATCCTATAGGAGATTGAAGAAACAAAGCATTTTCATATCGTTTATCAATAAATGACTCAATACTTTTAGCCTTACGCATATTTATATCAGTTAACAAATTAAATTCTAATCCGGAAGCGATTTCAAGCGACTCTACTGAATCATATGCTGCATCTGCAAGTATTAAAAATGGGTTATAAATTTTAGCTTCATATAGTAAATTTGAGACTTGATTGTCATAAACATTAACTGTTGTTAAATCAAAAACTAAAGGAATTATAATATCACTAACTGCTGCAATACAGTGTAATTTATAACCTTGATAGTATCAAATGCGGGTACCCTTACCGGATTTAGCTTCGCTATCATACTTGGAACTTCTTAAAGCATTTCCATCTATTGCACACAATCTAGTTTCAGGATTAATAAGTTCAACAAACATAGCATAAATACTATAATATATATGCTTCTCTAAAATTTTAGTTCTTAATGAGAATGTAGAATAATCTGGTACTTGATTAAGTTGAATTATAGATTGAAACACATGGTCTTGCTTTATACGATATTCAAGTTCCCTTAAACTGAAAATACTACTTTTAACGCCACATAATAATATGTATGCAACTATTTATTCATCTGAATACTTGCGAGGTCGGCCTTTAGTACTTTGAATATTTGAATTTAATTTAGCAAATACAACTTTAACAGCTTCAAAAATTTTATAATGGTCATTTTCGCTTTTAATATTTAATGGTATAATCATATTTGAGTCATTCCTTATGTGATATTTTTAGGTTTTTTGCGAAATTATTATATCACAAAGGAATGACTTATTTATTTTTTACAAATTTTGTTTATTCAACAACCTATTAAAAATATGATTACTCATTTATGTGAAATATCAGGAGTTTCACGTTAGGGATATTATAATTATTTTACCGATAAATCGAAGATCAACAGAGACACTCTTGACAGGGTCGATGAGTTGGTTAGAGATAATATTCTGAAGGCCTACAATTTTAAGGGTCGTAAAAAGGTGCTAGGCAAATTAAAATGACATTAGAAGGTCAATTTGACATTGTATACAACTTAAAGCGTATTAGACGAGTAATAGAAAATATAACATTATTGTTCAAATTAGAAAGGCTAATCCATTTAGAAGAATGATGAAAGCAACAAGGGAACATTCCGTTTTATCAAATTCTCTAAAGAGAAATTTCAAACAAGATATACCTGGTAAAGTACTACTAACAGATATAACTTATTTATTCTATGGTAAGGGCCAAAAGGCATATTTATCAACAATTAAGGATGCATCTACAAACGAAATCTTAGCATACAATGTATCTGATAGTTTAAAACTAGATATAGCCACAGAGACTATACATAAACTAAAAAAGAATAGATTAATGAAACTGCATAATTATGCATTTATTCATTCTGATCAAGGGGTACATTATACGAGTCCAATTTTTCAACAATTAATTAAAAAATATGGATTAGGACAATCAATGTCTAACGCGAAGACTTTAATCCTGCCATCACATTCAGAGGATTAATAGAAGAAAGTGTCAATGTAATACAAAGGAGTATAGCGCATTAGTATTACATTGACACTTTCTGGAGTTGGAGTTTTAGAAGTTAACATTGAATATCCAGTATGAATTAGAGAAACATTAACTTACGAACGAAGGTGAGCCTAACTTCAAGCTGAATAAACAGGTGAACCAAGTACAATACAATATTATTAATTTTGTAATTTATTATAATTAAGTTTTCTGTGAAAAGTAAAAAGATAGAAGGTATACTAAGCATTTCTAGGCAATTTTTTTAATTATATATACATTAATTAAAATACAACTTCTTCGATTATGTAATCATTCCAGTTGCATGCATTTGCACGATTTGTACAATCACCCATTACTTTACCATCTTCATTTATAAACATTTTACGTTCTGCATCTTTACCATATTGTTTCCATATTATAAAATATACCTTTCCCTCTTTATCAACTGCATATGATCTATATATAGTACCTTCAATTTGTCTCTCTGGAAATGCATCTTCAATTTGATATATTGCTTTATCTTCATATGTAAACTTTCCATATTTTTTTTCTAGATTTGTTATGTTGTATTTTTTTTCTAATCCCTCGCAATAAACTACTAACTCTTCTACATAATTTATATGTAACACATTATTTTTAATTTCGAAGTAATAATGATCATCCCAATTCATAGCTTCAAATTCTTTTTGTTCATCTTCCGTGAGTACTAAAGATACATGAACGCTATCAGTTCCCTTAAACCCAAATCTTGTTGCTTTTGCTTCTAGTTTATCTGTAATTGTTTTTAATAATTCACTCATCGTATTCTCCACTTGCCTTTTAAGGTTTAGACATAACCTTTTATTCACTATAACTAACTAATGTATTGTATAACTAATATATAATATATAAGTTATACAATACATATGCAATTACTTTATTTCATTTCCAAGAAAAAAATACATTAAGTGAATTACCTTGATTGTGACTTTTAGACCTAAAAATCACATAATATAGATATCCAATTTCTAATATATACTTCTCCTATAAAAATATCCCAAACTAGAAATGCATGACCTTCCTTTCGGCAGGATATCCCCATAAGTATAGTTTTCATCGACCTAGTTTTCATCTTGAATATCTATAAGTTATCCTCCAATCTTTATTTTGACCTCTTTACTATTTCCAATATCCAAATACTTATTTAATTCATTCTTATCTAACATTTTCATATTAGCAAATTCATATTTTCTATCTATTTGATCATATTTATTTTTTCCCAAATTATGAAATGGCAACAAATGGACCTCTTTTATTTTATATTTACATGCTAAATCAATAATCTCATTTATTGTTTTATCGTCATAATTAAAAGTTGGTATAATAGGTACTCTAATAATTATCTTGTCTGGATTTATTGAGGAAATATACTCAAGATTTTTTAGGATTTTATCAAGATTTCCTCCAGTAACTTAATTTAACTTTTTATTATTAATATGCTTAATATCAAATAAAAATAAATCTATATATGGTTCAGCTTCAGAAATCTTTTCTATATCAACATTTCCTGTAGTCTCTACTGCTATATTAAGACCTTGTTTTTTGCCTTCTTTTGATAATTTTAGGTATTCCTCATAATGAAGAAAAGTCTCCCCGCCTGAGATTGTGAGGCCTCCATTAGAATCATCATAATATTCTTTGTCTTTCATAACTTCAAATATAATTTCATCTATACTTTTATTTATTCCTGCAAAATGTATTGCATGGTTTGGACATACTTCTCCACATAACTCACATTCACCGCAAGTTTTACGATTAAATACCATTCTGCCATCTATAAAATCAATTGATTTCTTAGGACAATTTACTAAGCATGTTTTACACTTTACACATTTGCTTTCAATATACATTAATATACTTATCACAGTCTATTAAATCTTTTCTTATCTTTTCATATCCTTCAAAGTTAGCTTCAGCTGCTTTTTGCAATTCTTCTAATGTATATTTCTTTTCTTCAAATACTAAATGCTTAATTGCATATATGGAATGTTTCTGGTTTATCATTTTTGATCTTTTCTAAACTTTCAAAAATAACTTCTAATTCTTTCTTCCTTGTATCATTTGCTGTTTCCATATGTCTTTGCACCATTTCTTGTAGATAACTTGCAGATTCTACAAATAAGTCTAATGCTAGTAATGAAGCAATATAGAAATTATTATCCTTATCCTTTTCTAAATGTCCATTAATTAATTTTCGGAGTCCACCTATTCCGAGGTTTAATAATTTAGGATAATCTAACATCATACCGCTAATTCTAACCGTTGCAATTAAGGGATATTTACAATCAATAAATGCACCAACTGTTGAATCATTAACAATATCTTTACAATTAATTAAAATATATTTTCTTCATTCTCAACCAAATACTTTCACCTATATATTTTATAATCAATCTACAATTTAGTCCTTAACAATTATGAATTTGGAAAAAAACATATATAGTTGATTAAAATATTATCTTATGCTAAAATTCATTTATTAGTTGCAACTTATAAATAACTAAATAATTTATATAGTTTTCTAGGGTTCCGCAGTTTAAGCTGGCAGGTCCGAGAGAAAACGCACAGTTAAATGTGTACACGGAAGGATAAAAGCCTGGGAGATATTTTAATAATATTTTTATTGGCTTTTTTATTTTTTGCTTTTTTAGAATTATGCCAAGAAATATTATTATTCTTATATTAATTATGATATAAAAGATATATTAATTTAAGGAGTGAATAATTATGAAATGGATTTATCTAGTGATAGCTGGAGTTTTTGAAGTAGGCTGGGCTATTGGATTAAAATATTCACAAGGATTTACAAAAACAATGCCTAGTATATTAACTTTAATAGGAATGATTGCAAGTTTCTATTTTTTATCATTATCTATAAAAACCCTTCCAATAGGTACTGCATATGCAATTTGGACAGGTATAGGAACTGTTGGTACTGTAATTTTAGGTATTATCTTGTTTAAAGAACCATTTGATACTATTCGTATGATTTGTATTGTATTAATAGTTAGTGGAATCATTGGGTTGAAATTAACATCACCACATTAATAATTGTATATTATTAAAACTAATTCAGTAAAACATAATTCACATGGGATTTTTTTAAACCTGTGAGTTTCACCGTTAAAAGAAAGGATGGAAATAAAATATGTCAGAAAAGATACTAACAATGAAATTATTAAAAGAAAAATATGGGGTTTGTAGGTTAGATAAAACAGAATTAATCCCTGAATGGGCACAGAATAGTGATTTTTTTTCTATAACAAGAACATCAGATGAATTATCAATTGTATGCTCTCAAGATGATATTCCTAATGATATAAATTGTGAAAAAGATTGGAGAATTCTAAAGATTGAAGGACCATTAGATTTTTCTTTAATTGGAATTCTTGCTTCAATCAGTACAATACTAGCACAAAAAGGAATAAGCATATTTGCTATTTCTACATATGATACGGATTATATTCTTGTTAAAAATAATGATATAGATAATGCTATATCAGCACTTATCAAAGAAAGATATGATGTTATAGAATAATTGCAATTTTAATCACTTTAAACTATAAAAAAAGGGATACTTTCACTATTGAAAATATCCCTTTTTTTATAAATCACTTAAATTCGTCTACAAACTAAGTTTATTGCTATGCTAATATAAAATTTTCCGGAATATTGTCTGCAGTTGAAAAGTTATCACATATAATATAATCAAAAGAATTCAAAGTCTTAAATTTATAGAATCCTCTTGCTTCAAATTTAGTGGAATCTATTAATAAATTAAAACTTTCATTATATACATTCTTCGTTCTGAGGCTATCATATAGACACTCCCTTCGATAAAATTATAGTTTATAAATTTATCAAATACAAACTTCTTCTTGCATTATTAATCATCATATGTACATATTTAAGATAAAACCTGTGCTGATCCATATATCCAGAAGAAATCAACTATGCCCTGTTGTAACTATTACTGAGAATTAGACTGTAGATTTCACTTTGTTCTTCACAAATTTCTATACCTCTTAGGTATTTCCAAACTTCAATCGTATTTACTAATAATTTGTTGTTTAATCAATAATCTTAGTTTATTATTAAAATTAAGACTATTAAATATAAAATTATTTTAGCCTTTGTAAAAATATTGTATGTATAATAAAAATGGAGAATGTAAATATGGAGAATATAATTAATCTACTTATAAATTATGGATTAATGGGAATTATAATAGCTGCACTTTCTGAAGCTATTTTTTTACCAATACCTATGGAACTCATTTCTGTTCCTGTTTATTTATCAAACCCAACTAAGGCATTTTTATATTCCATTATAATAATATTTTTTTCTTGTTTATGCTCAATTGCAGGATATTATTTAGGCAAATTATTCGGCAAACCTATAACAGAGAGATTTATTTCAGAAAAATACCTTAACAAGCTTAAACATTTATATGATAAAAATTCATTTGGAACAATTTTCACCTCTTTATTTACCCCAATACCTTATGAAGTATATGTACTATCTGCTGGGATGTTTAATATAGGTTTTAAAAGATTCATTTTTGCAGCAATTATTAGCAGAATTCTAAGACATTTACCTCAAGGTATTATAATATTCTTATACGGAGATACCCTTTTATCACATCTTCAAAACTATACGTTGTCTATTTCACTATTTATATTTGCTATAATAATATTAAAATACTTACTTAATAATAAAAAGTTAGGTAAAAATTAATTTATCTGACTAAAATATTTATTTTATAATAACGAAAGAAATCAGGTGCTTAAACATGGAAAATTTTATTTTGTCAATTAATGTTGTACTTCCTTTATTCATTACAATAACACTAGGATATTTTTTTAAGTCAATAAAACTGTTTGATAATCATACAGTAAAGCAAATGAATAATTTAGTATTTAAATCATTTCTACCAATATTATTATTTTATAATATATATAAGACTGATTTAAGTATGGGATTCAGACCTAAATTAATAATCTTTGCTGTACTCAGTATAATATCTATATTTTTAGTATTATGTGTAATAATCCCTATGATTGAAAAGGATAATAAAAGAAAAGGTGTCTTAATGCAGGCTATTTTTCGCAGTAATTTTGTTCTTTTTGGATTACCAGTTACAATATCATTACTGGGTGAACAAAATTCAGGGGTTCCCTCATTAATTATTTCAGTAATAATTCCAACTTTCAATTTTTTAGCTGTGATTTCATTGGAAATGTATAAAGATGGAAAAATAAATTATAAAAAAATTATTAAAGGCATAATAACAAATCCACTTATTATAGCCTCATTAATTGGAATATTTTTTCTTATTACAGGAATTAAATTGCCACATTTTTTAGATAAAACCTTGTTAGATTTCTCAAAAGTAGCAACACCATTAGCTCTTGTAATATTAGGAGCATCTTTTGAATTTACTGCAGTTAGTAGCTGCTTAAAACAAGTTATAATAGGTGTAATTGGGAAATTAATAATAGTACCATGCATATTTATTCCTATTAGTATATTAATAGGATTTAGAGATATAGAGCTGGCAACACTGCTTATTATGTTCTCAGCACCCGTAGCTATAAACTCATTCACTATGGCTGAACAAATGGGCGCAGATAGTGAACTCGCAGGACAAATTGTTGTGTTTAGTTCAATATTGGCTATTTTTACAATATTTTTGTGGATCTATATTGTGAAAACTTTAGGATATATGTAAATAAATGTTCGTCTAAATTGTTGATTTATACACTAAAATAGGCAGTCCAATCTTATCTTGAATTGAGACCCCCTATTAAATTTATTTTGGGTAATAAAAAAGAAGTACCTTATTTTTTTAATAGATACTTCTTAAATTCCTACATTATTGTAAATATAAATTACCTTAAAACATCACTTTCAATATAATTTAAATTTTTTCTAAGTTCAGATGCTATATTCCAAGTAATATCCCCATTTTCAAATAATGATTGTATAATATTTCTTTCTAATTGCATTGCCTTAATCTCGACTTTCTTCTTTTCATATTTATTGATTTTTTCGAGCATTGGCTTGCTAGATATCAAATATACGCCTTGATAATATAAAATTATTTCCTTAAGTGTTTCTTCATTCTCAGGTGTAATATTAGATTTAACATATTCGATTATGTATTCTGAATTAATGGCATGAAGTTCTTTCATTGCTATAGCCTTTAAATGTTGCTTACTTCTCTTCTGATTTTCCATTCCTCTTAATATATATTTAAATTTCTTTATATTAAGAATTAATATAGAAATCCTTACTAAAGCTTCTTTAACCGTAAATGAAAAATTTTCTACAGATGAAATTAATTTAATTTTCTTTTTAGTTATTTCTTCATAAGCATATGCAGTTGATTCATCTATCTTTTCTTCTTGTAATAATTTTTTAGTATTTTCAATTTCCTTTTTATAACATAAAATCATCCATTTCTTTTCTTCCTTATTACTTCTATTCCAGTTTTTATAATAGGAATTTCCACTTTTCAATTGATTAATACGATATCTATATTCATTTATGGTCATATGAATATATTTTTTATTGTCAGTTTCTAATTTTAGTTTATTTATAGTATTAATCCAGACCTTTATTTGTGCCTTATTCAAAGCCTCTAAATGGTTTACTTCTTCAGAAGCATCCTTTTTAGCAAATAGAGGTAATATAAAAGTTGCAATAAGAAGAGTAGTTAAAATTACTCCAACAGCTAAAAATAAGATAAGTGTTCTTTCCGGAAATTCTTGCCCATTTTCTAATGTTAAAGGAATTGAAAGAACTGTAGCTAATGTAACTGCCCCTCTTACACCTGAAAGCGAAGTTAAAAATGCAGTATGAAACTTGCGCTTATCTTCTCCATCAGAATCTTCCCCTCCAAATTTATACATAAAGAGAACCCATAAAAACCTAATTACAAGTAAGGCTACTGTTATTAATAAAACATCTATAATTGCTCCCATTGTATTTATTGAAGTTTCATAAAAAGCAGTTTTAATTATATTAGGTAATTGCAATCCAACTATTATAAATATAAATCCATTTAGAACGTATGTTATAATTGACCATGTATTTGCTGATACCACGTTTAATTTTGCATTTTTAGATTTTAATCTTTTCAATGATAATGAATATACCATTCCAGCTACAACCACAGCTAGTATGCCTGAAACCTTAAAAACTTCTTCCGATATAATATATATTATAAATGGAGTCAAAATTTGAAGTAACATTTCCACTGTAGTGTCTTCCATTCCAAGATTTATTATCCAAAGCTCAAAGTTAATTAGAATGTGCTCTAACACTAATCCAGCAATAATTCCTCCAATAGAAACCATTACAAAATTTGTAGTTACATTAAACAATGAAAATGTTCCAGTTAATGCTGCTGCCAAGGCAAATTTAAAAGATACAAGACCTGATGCATCATTCATAAGACCTTCACCTTCTATAAGGTGCATTATCTTCTTAGGAAGAGAAACTTTTTTTGAAAGTGCACTAACTGCTACATAGTCAGTTGGTGATAAAGCTGCTGCAAGTGCAAACGCTGCTGGTAATGAAATAGATGGTATTAACTTATTTATAAGCAATCCAACCAATAGTACTGTTACGGCAACTAAAGCTAATGCCATTAGAAGTATATCTTTTCTCTGCTTCCACAATGATCTTTTATCTGCTTTTTTTCCATCACAGAAAAGAAGCGGAGCAATAAACATCACTAAAAATGTATGTGGATCAAGATCAATTTTAAATTCCGAATATATTATTGCAATTAATGCTCCCATTACAATTTGAACAATTGGTATCGATAAGGACGGTATAAACCTACTTATTATATTTGAAACTAAAATACATATTAATAGTATTATAATATACGTAAACATATCTATACCTCCTTTCTTATAAGTCTTATTATTAGATTTAAACACTATGCTTCTATTATAACATACTGTTTAGATATGATATTAAAATAATATTTTATTAACTAAAAAGATTAGGTAGATTAACCCTTTAAGGCTAATCTACCTCTAAAAATCATTATTCCCAACCGCTATTATAATATACCTTATCCACTCCTCTAGTTTAATGCAATAAACTAACTAAATTTGTTAATTAGGAAGATCATCTAAACTTTTAAATTCATACCCTTGATTCTTCCATTCCTTAATCAAGCTGTTCAAAATAGTAGCATTAGTTTTAGACACAGCATGAAGTAAGCAAATGGTACCATTATTAGTATTTTTCAAAAGTTTCATTTTAGATGATTCAGGATCAGGTTGGTTATCAACATTATAATCTTGATAAGCAAGACTGAAAAATATAGATTTGTAACCAAGTTTCTGAGTATAGTAAAGTGATAATTCACTAAAAGTCCCCTCTGGGGGTCTAAAATATTTTGACATTTTACAACCTGAAATGCTATTTATTGCATCTTCTACTCCCGTAATTTCAGCATTAAAAGCAGCTTCATCTGTAAATGTAGGCATAGATTTATGTTGTACAGAATGGTTACCTATTATATGCCCCTCATTACTCATTCTCTTTAATAACTCAGTATTTGGAACGCCATTAAAACTACCTGTTACGAAAGGTTTAGTTACAAAAAATGTTGCCTGTACTTTATTTGCCTTTAGAGTATCTAAAATACTAGCAGTGTAGCCATTTTCATAACCTTCATCAAAAGTAAGATAAATAATTTTTCTAGAAGTATCTCCAAAACCATACCCTTTGTATTTTGATAAAAGATCAGCACTATCTCTTGATGAATATAACCATGACCATGCTATAGATTTAGTGCTAAGTGATGAAGTATTAGTAAAAAGTTCCGGTGGTTCAGTAGTATATTTTGTTATGGTTCCAGACTCTTTTGAAGAATTAGAATTTAGCGTAGAATCAGACTCTGGTTTGGTAGCGGATTCTGATACATAAGTATCATCTGGTTTAGATTCAACCTTTGTTTTAGAATCATATTTTTTCTTGTCTTCGCTACTTTCATTAGTTTGAGAATTAATTATATCTTTATTTTGTGAATCAATTGCATTCATATTATTTTCATTTTGTTTTGCTCCTCCACAACCTGACAAAAGTAAAGCCAGCGCTATAAATAAAGCTAAATTCTTTTTAAACATTTTTATCCCTCCAAACGCGTAAGGCATATTAATTCGTATTTTTTATCTAAAATGATTTTTGCTATAGCTAGCACACTTAGGTATATGAATCAAAATTACAGGCTAAAGATACGCAAATATACAGTCTTAATGTTATATTATCTTTTAATGTACCTTAGCTTGTCCTTCATAATATAATTACATAATAATGGCTGGAGTAGTTATTAAATGCCTTATATTTCAATACTTATTAACACTAATATACTTATATTATACAACATTTTGTTACTATTTTTTTATAATTTCTTACGTTTTTATGTTTATTCTACATGATTTTAATTTAAAAACTCTTAACTTAAGATTTAATAAAAAAGCCATAAATTATTATTTTTATTTGTCTTCTTTAATAAAAAATGAGGTAAATTAAACATTAACGTCTAACTTACCTCTAAAAATAATTATTGAGCTTGCAAAAATCTTTCATAGCTTTCTATTTTATCCTCTCTATTATTATTTTTTAACCATATATTATAATCCGAAATATTTTCTTCTAACTTTTTTATATTTATTATCCTACCATTTACTCTATTTCTTTCTACATACATATTAATCTTAATTAAATTACCCATTCTCATTACCTCCTGTATAGAATTATAACTCTATTAAATTTCGATTTCTTATCTTAAATATATATTATCATATTATTACCAAATAATCCATACTATTTGATAATAATTATTGAATATTTTCAAAAAGATAAGCTACATATTTGCTGTACTGACTTTTAATCATGTTAATACTATTAAAAGGGGCTACCTCAATATATTTTGAGATAACCCCTAATTTTTTATAGGTGTAAATTTTAATAATATACTTATTATTTATAGATAAACATATGCTAAGTTTTACTTCTTAATCTTAACAATGCTATATATGACCTAAGAATTTTTAATGTATAAGTGTAATTTATACGTTGTTTATCTGTATCTTTTTAAATTAAAACTAGAACATTTAGTTTGAGTATAAGTTTGAGATCTTAATCCTGAAACATTTATAGATTGTAGATTACAAAGTCTATTAGAATTATAAGTACAGATTTCAACTTCACAAGTAAGAGAATTACATTGGCTATCAGAATTTGCATTATTAAATAGACCTCGATATAAAGCTCTATTAGAAAATGAATTACAGCAAGTTTCACTTTCACGTGACACATTTAGAATACCAACCTCAACTGTACTAGAATAACAAATCCCACTTTTATTGTGCGCACAATTATTTGCATCACAATTAATTTGTTGCATAAAAAACACTCCTTTAAATTATTTATAAATTGCTTATAAATTACTTTTCCTAAAATTATTTTTGTATTTACAGGTATAATAACCTAACAATATTATTACCTTTTTAATCCGCAATTATTATTAATATTATTATATGCTAAACAAATTCTTGAACATTTTGAAATATATAATCCTTTATGTAATATATATTAGAAATTTCAATATATTGACGACAGTAATATATTTAGGTAATTGAAGTATACGTGTAATGAATTGAAATTAATAAAAAAATATCGCAAATTCATCTCTAAATAATGCGATATTTTAATCTATTATTATTTTTACTAATTCATAATCCTATAAACATTATGAATTGACATAAGTTATTATTCTCTCTATATTCTTCTTCATTGTAAAATCCACTGGTTTGTCATATATAGCAAGCATGCCTATTTCATCGTTTGTTAATTCTTCTTTCTTTTTGTTTTTTATTTTCCATTTTAATAATAACATAAGAATTTTATCAAAAGGATTCAACTTATTATAATTAAAGCCACCCCGTAAATAAAAGAACTTAATATGCTCTTGCTGCTCCTTAGTAAAATTTTTATTTCTAATTTCATTTACTACATCTTCTCTTGATGGTGACGCTCCTGTTGCAAAAACCACTACCTTTTTATCTTTTAGTTTATTAATGTTTTGTGTTATTAACTTTACTCCATTGATGCCTACCGCATACAAACTACCACCATAAATTATGGTATCATATTCAATCAACTTATTGATAGTTACTTTTGATACCTCAAAAATATCTGCTGGCAAATCTTCTGCAATCCATTTGGCATATTTCTTTGTAAAACCTGTCTTTGACTTGTAAATTACTATGGTTTTCATTATTTACACCACCTAATAACTCAATGCACAAAAATACTTATACAATTATGATATTGAATATATATCAGAAAATTCAACATTTATCCTTTCAATTTTACTGTTTATAGCCTTGCTTTCCGGAATAACCTTCGGATTTTCTATAGTAATTGCAGGAAGTTCTATTTTAAATATACTTCCTTCATCTGGTTTACTTTCTGCACTTATTTTTCCACCATGAAGTTCAACTATTGATTTTACTAAGGATAATCCAATACCACTTCCTTCAGCATTACGTGAAAGAGACTTATCTATTTGATGAAATCTTTTAAAAATATTATCCAAGTACTTCTTTTCCATTCCTATACCAGTATCCTTTATTAATATTTCAACAGTATCCCCTTTATCAAGTATATTTATAAATATGCTTCCATTTCTATTTGTAAACTTAACTGCATTAGAAATAATATTTAGAATAATCCGTTCTATCTTATCAGGATCACAGGCTATAATTTTTTCCTCTGTATTTGTATCAAAAACAATATTCAATCCTTTTTCCTCAATGTAATCTGATACTGATTCAACAATATCTTCAGTAATATTAACTATATTTTCATTTGATAAATTTAATTTTAGAAATCCAGATTCTATTTTTGATATATCTATTATATTGTTAATAATCTTTGTGAACCTGTAACAATTTTGTTTAATGATATTAATACCTTTAGAAACCTTTTTGCTATTAGCTTCGAAGGAATCATTTTTTAAATAAAACTCCATTAATTGGTTTGTGCTGAAAATTACATTTAAAGGAGTTTTAAGTTCATGTGATATATTTGAAAACATTTGGTCCTGTATTTTAAGAGTTTCTTCCATTCTATTTTGTGCTTTTATCTCTTCAGTTATATCTATTTCAATAAAAATCACTTCAATAACCTTATTGTTTAATCCAAACATAGGTTGGCACATTATTTTTAAAAATTTTTCTTCACCTGCATCAATGTATTTTTTATAATAGAAGCACGACTTTGATTTTTTTTCTATTGATTCTTGAAGATTAATTTCTAATTTAGTCCTTTGGTGCTTATTGTATTTAAATATATCGAATACATTTTTTCCCATAATAGATGACGACTCTATCTCTGGATTAATTTTCTTTAATCTGTTGCAATATTTATTGTTGATATATTTGATATTTAAATCGGGATAGGAAGCAATTGCACATCCCAACTCTAAATTTTCTATTAATGTATCTAATGCTTTATATTGAGTTTTTAAGAATTCATCTTCCTGATTTTTTATCTTTTCAGTCATATCACGATAAATCATTACTCCTCCAATAAAATTCCCTGCTGTATCATATGTTGGAGTACCTGTTACAGCTGTATAAGTAGTGGTATTTTTAATCTTTGCAATTAATATATATCTAGAAATTTTTTCACCTCTTATTACCCTTTGCACAGGTAGATTTTCATAAGAAATTAAATCTCCATTCATATCAAAATATTCTGCTTGTTTTAAAGCAGTGTGATCATTTTTTATTGTTATAATATCGTATAAAAGGTTAGGTTTAGCTATTTTATTTATCAAAGTATAGTCACCATTTTTATCAATAAACACCAGTTGGTCAGAGATATTTTCAGCGATGGCTTCCAACTGCTGTTTCTGCTTTTTAATAATTTCAACTCGCTCATTTAAAAGCTTTCTATTTATAACTTTTTCTGTTACATCCAATATCCTATTAATTATATATTTTAAATTTCCTTCTACAAACATTGGTACAATAGATATATTCCAATAAGTAGTTCCACTCTCACAACAATCTTGTTCAAATTCTTCTACATAATACGGTTTACCTGTAGTTATGACAGAATTTAATTTTTTTTCTGCCTCACTACCTCTATATTTAGATGTTATTATGTCATGTTTTTTACCAATACAATTGTCAATTCTATTATAAGGCTCATCAAAAAAATTGATATAGTTATCGTTTACATCAAGTATAATTAAATCAGGAACACTAATGATTGAAATCCCTGTTTTGCGGTCTGTATACAGTTGCTTAACGAAATCGAATCTTTCTTTAATACTCGAGTTTTTATTCTTTTCAATAAAGTAAATATTTTCATTATTGTGTTTTAAACGTTCACAAGATATAGTAACTTCTATTGGTTCATATTCCTTAGTAAACATAAAACAAGTATATTCATATTCAATATTTTCAAGGTATATTTGAGACTCAATTTTCAACATGCAACTTATTTCTGTAAGTGATTTTCCAATTAATTCACTATTAGAATAGCCAATAAGATTTATAAAATGGTTATCAATTTCAGTAACGATATTATTTTTACTACATAAAAATGATTTTTCATCAGACTTTTTTAAAATGCATTCCATATCACTACCCCCCCTATTTTTCACCAATATATATTATAACTAGATAATTCATAATCTAATTTTACAATAAAATAGATTATATGTTAACCGCTTACATATAATCTATTCTATCAATCGTATTTCATTTTTTTACAATTTATTCTAAAAATATCATTATAGCGACAATATCATTGACAAAATATTTTTATCACAGTAGAATATACCCATACCCCCATGGGTATATTCAAAATTATTTAGGAGGACAAAAATATGCGTCAATGTATGGACATTCCAAAGGTTCAAACAAGAATAAAAAAAATTGAAGGTCAACTTAGAGCAATTTCAGAAATGGTAGATAAAGATATTCCTTGTGAAGATATTTTAATACAAATTAATGCAGCGAAAAGTGCATTACATAAAGTTGGGCAAGTCGTGTTAGAAGGTCATTTACAACACTGCGTTCGAGACGGTATAGAACATGGTGATGCTGACAAAACAATTGCCGAATTTAGTAAAGCTGTAGAACATTTTTCAAGAATGAGTTAGGTGGTGGAATGAAAAGATTAATTAATTTTTTTAAAAATGAAGAAACCCGTACAATAGCCTTTCTAATAATATCTGCTATATCATTGGTAGTGAGCTTTTTCCATATTGGAGATCTCAAAATTGATGCAGCGTGGATAGCAATTATTCTCTGCGGTATTCCTATTATTAAAGGTGCAGTAGAAGCACTTATAGAAGAATTTGATATTAAGGCAGATGTTTTAGTTGCAATAGCACTTGTTGCTTCGATTTTGATTAATGAAATATTTGCTGCAGGCGAAGTTGCCTTTATTATGACACTAGGTGCTTTATTAGAGGAACGTACTGTTGCGAAAGCACGTGCTGGAATTGAGAAACTGGTACATCTTACCCCAAGTACTGCAAGAGTTGTTCGTGATGGTATAGAAAGTATTATACCAGCTGAGCAAGTTAAAGTTTCTGATACCCTCCGTGTACTTGCAGGTGAAACTATTGCTGTTGATGGTGTTATAATATTTGGACAAACCTCAATAAATCAATCCGTTATGACAGGAGAATCTCTACCTGTAGATAAAGGTGCTTTGGATGAGGTTTCTAGCGGAACTGTAAACCAATTTGGCACCTTTGATATGAAAGCCACCAAAGTAGGTGAAAATAGTTCATTACAAAGAATGATTAAACTAGTAGAATCTGCTGATGCAAGTAAGGCTAAAATTGTTGGCATGGCTGACAGATGGGCTACTTGGATTGTTGTGATTGCTCTTGTATCTGCAATTGGTACATGGTTTATTACAGGAGAAATCATTCGTGCTGTTACCATTCTTGTTGTATTCTGCCCATGTTCTTTGGTACTTGCAACTCCAACTGCCATTATGGCTAGTATTGGTAATGCTTCCAAGTTCGGTATTCTTGTTCGTGAAGGAGATGCTCTAGAAAGACTATCTAAAGTAACTATACTTGCATTTGATAAAACTGGAACTCTCACTTATGGTAAACCTGATGTTGTAGCAGTTGAAAGCTATACTTCTGATATAAGTTCAGAAAAATTACTAATACTTACAGCTTCAGCTGAATTACGTTCAGAGCATCCATTAGGTAAAGCTATCGTTTCCCATTTTAGAAATACATCAACTATAACTTTAGAAGATCCACAAGAATTTACAATGATTGCAGGCCGTGGCGTTAAGGCAATTGTTGCAGATGATATCATTTTTGCTGGAAATACTCATTTGTTAATTGAAAATTCCGTAATAATATCTCAAGATATGTTGGACAAGGCATCTAACTATATAAATGAGGGTTGCACAATTATATATGTTGCCATAAATGGTTGTGAGGCTGGTTTTATTGCTTTATCTGATACATTACGTAAAGATTCTGCTGATATGATTAAAAAACTTAAAGCACTTAATGTAGAAAGTTTATTACTAACTGGCGATAACCCGTTAGCAGCTTCACATATTGCAAAGAGTATTGGCATTGTAAATATTCGTTCTCAATGCTTACCAGAAGATAAAATGTTTGCAATTGAAGAATATCAGAATAAAAATCAAATGGTTTGCATGGTTGGTGATGGCATTAATGATGCACCTGCATTAAAAAAAGCATATGTAGGTGTTGCAATGGGTGGCATAGGTAGCGATATTGCTGTTGATGCAGCAGATATTGCCCTTGTCAATGATGACATTAAATGTATTACTCATCTATTAAGCCTATCACAAAAAACTATGAAAACAATTAAGCTGAATTTAACTCTTTCTATGATGCTAAATTTTGTGGCTATTATACTAGCAATGACAGGTATTTTAGACCCAATACTTGGTGCCTTAGTACATAATATTGGCTCTGTTATAGTTATTATAAATTCTGCAGTATTATTAAATTTCAAGAGTAAATAATAAGCTGAATTATAAAAAAAGTTAAAAGACAAGGTGAATTTTTTTCTCACCTTGTCTTTTACTAATTTCAATAGATCCCTTATTATAATAAATTTTTTATGTATATAAGTTGTAATTAAAGTTCTACATTCAGATAATTTCTACATAATTATCTTCACAGAACTTCAGTTGTAAATTTATTACTACAACATATATATTTAATTATTCATGAAATTAAAATAACTAAAATTTAAAATATCTATTTCTTAAGTCTTGTATAACTTCTAAATTAGTGCTATAAGTAGCGCCTTCACCTCTTGTATCTTTTGAGTTTTCATCGTATTCTCCAGCAAAGGATAATAAATTAAAACTTGTTTCAAGATAATAGCTTTCATCACAGATTAATAGTTTGTTGTGTGAATTAACTTTTTTAATTTTAAATTTATCGCCATAAACATCAAACTTTTCTTTTAATCTTTGTGCTATTCTATCGCTATTTAAATTTTTATTATCACTTTTAAAATTATAACTATTCTCCTCTATTCCATAAACTATTTTTATAGAAGCTCCTTTTATAAGTAAACTTTCCATTTTATTTATCAAATCATTATTTACTACATAGTTATTCATCCATGGGCTCGCTATGTTTAATTCATATTTAACATCTGAAAATGCTTCTATAAATTTATCTCGTATTTCTTTATCTTGCAGATGATGTTCCTTATATTTATTAGAAATTTCACTTAAAGTACCAGATATCTCTTTATTATAAGGGGTTATATCTTTTACTTCATATTTATTCTCTTCATAACTTATATGTAAATTACATATTTTTTTAATATTTAATTCATTTACTTTATATGTTTTTTCTATAAATATTTCATTGCTATCTAATTTGCTTATAACATCTTCTATTTTTATGATACTTTCTCTATCCATAAACATTAAGGTGTTAATTGCATTAATACTTAAATTAACATTCATATATTTCAAAAACCTTTGTGATAAACTACTTTTCTTACAGTTTATTGCAGAAGTTAAATCACTTGATTTTATTAAACAATAATCCATATCTTTTATTTCATCTTCATATTTTAATAAATCGTCCTCATACTTTTCAAATTCCTCTTTTTTAGACTTCAATTCTTCATATTGTTTTTTTACTGATTCCAATGTTAAACTTTCTTTTTCATCAGCATATATTCTTTTATTTTTATTTATCAATCTATAATAAAACAAATCTTTAATATGTTTTATTTTATTTTCAAACAAATCTTTTAAAGACTTTGTATCTATTTTCTCATCTTCTGAGTACAGAATATCATTTTTCACTAAAAAGTCACCTCATTTCTTAACTAGATAAGATTTTACTTACCATATATTCTTTCATTATATACCAATTTGTAAAGTCTTAAAATATTTATTATCTTTTAATTAATAAATTTCTAAGTTAACTACTTCTTCTTTTTACATTTTCTAATTTTTTATAACTTATTTTATTTACATATAGTATATATTGTTTTTTATTAAAATATAAAAACTTTTAATAAAAGTATTTTGTAATAAATTATTGCACTTTTATCTTTTACTTTGATATTTAAAAGATAACTTTAGATATTTCCCTTTATACCATATTTTAAGTATTTTCATTAATACTTAAATTGTTGTAAATAAAAATATCACATTATTCATTTCAATATATACAAAATGAATAATGTGATATTTAAAAAACTTTGTTAATATATTATATTTCAATTCGCGGTTTTGTTGGGTCACATTCAGGATTTTTAATATCAGAAACCATGTAAAGCTTTGTAAGATAATAACATTCTTCTCTAATCATATGATCAATCATTAAAGGGTAAATAGTACCGAGAACCTTTTTTTCTAAGATAGCTTCTTCTAACTCATTTAAGAATTTTCTAAAAGAAGTCATTGTGTCATCAGCATTAGTGTTAAGGTTTCTGAGTGCTGGAAAGTCATGAATATGAGTTCTTGTATATCCATTATACTCTATTGCCTTTAAGTATAAGTCAGTAAATATCTTTGAATACATATGCCCTTTCTTAATTAATTCTTTTTCTGTCATATCTAAACTGCTAGATATGATAGATGCATGACCTGCACCATCAGGAATCCAAAGCAAATGAAGCTCGATATCATTTGTATTAGGTATGTTCCCATTTATCAAATCATTTAAAATACGAATATATTCTTCTAATTCATTAACCATATGATTTATAAATGTAGGTGACATATTAATGGAAACTTTATCTTCTATTTGTTTAGCTATGATTGATAATTTGAATTCTCTAATTCTAATTGCAGCGGAATACGCTTTATAATTAAGTTCATTAAGATTTTCAGCCGAAATTGATTTATGAGATTTTTCTAATAAATCATCAAATAAATTAATAAACTTATTTGCTTTATCAATAAAATCTGTTTCCTTTGGTGAAAGTGCATTTAGTATAAATCGTGAATGATCTCCTAAAATTTGTAACCAAAAATCATGTTCAAAAAATGCTATTTGGTTAATTTTATTAGTTGCCAATTCAATCCTCCAAAACAATTCTTATTTAAATATTTTATGATAATCATATGAAATTTGATACTCTAATACTTCGTATTTGAATTATTAGCATACCTATAAAACATATTTTTTCTTCAAAATTCATTAATACTTTATAATATTAAAATACCCTGTAAAGCTGAAATCCTAAGTTTATATTTAAGAAATACTTCAGCTTTATAGGGTATTAGTGTTTTTAACACAATTATATATGCACTAAGAATCAACTTAGTGCATGTATAATTAATTAGTTTTTAAAGTCCTTTTTCGTAACTTTCTACCATTCTCTTTACCATTTCCCCACCAACACTTCCATTTTGTCTTGAAGAAAGGTTTCCTTTATCTGTGCTTTCATAGTTTTGTAATCCGATTTCTGATGCAACCTCAGTTTTTAATCTGTTTAACCCTTGTCTTGCTTCTGGTACTAGAGTTCTGTTACTTCCACTGTTATTTGAGCTCATATATATCTACCTCCTTTAATTATAATAAATTTGTTGGCAGTAATATCTTAACCACTATGATAAATAATACCCTATGTAAATATTAGAATGATTATAATTTATAACCATGTTTCCATAACTTTATATACTTTTACTTTATAAAACAGATTGCCATTATTTTTTAATCAAAATTCAAGTAATTATTCAATCAACTTTATATGTAAATTTTCTATTTTTCAAGTGTGTGAATTATTTTTATCATTTAACATTACAATGAAATAACCTTTAACTAAATAAATAATTTTTCCACATAGCAATGTATTCTTTATTAATATTGATTTATAAGTACGTTAAAATACCCTGTATTGTATATATTTCTCAAGTATAAACTTAAGACTTCAACTTTACAGGGTATTAGGGACAACTAGTAATTTAAACATAATTATACATGCACCAAGAACTTACTTAGTGCATATATAATTAGTTACTTTTTAAAGTCCTTTTTCGTAACTTTCTACCATTCTCTTTACCATTTCCCCACCAACGCTTCCATTTTGTCTTGAAGAAAGGTTTCCTTTATCTGTGCCTTCATAGTCTTGTAATCCAATTGATGAAGCAACCTCAGTTTTAAATTTGTTTAACCCTTGTCTTGCTTCTGGTACTAAAGTTCTGTTACTTGAATTGTTGTTTGAGCCCATATATATCTACCTCCTTTAATTATAATAAATTTGTTGGCAGTAATATCTTAACCACTATGATAAATAATAACCTATGTAAATATTAGAATAATTATAATTCATAACCTTTATTAGTTAATTTCATATGCACTTCCTTTAAAAGTATACTTATAGAAAGTATTATTTATATTAGAAGTTATATAAGTGAGATTTATTAGTTTAATTACTCATTCGTTCTGTTAATGTATATGTATATAATAAGCGTAATTTTCTTATTACTTTATGTAAGATTCAAGGCTGTGTCTGTTGTTTCCAAATCTAACTTAAATTGTTCTTGTAAATCATAGGCTTGATAATAACCATTTGCCATCATATAGTTTGAAATTGTTTCATGAGTAAAAATGGCTTCTTTTAGTTGTCTTTTTAAAACTTCCCTAATTTCTGGAGAAGTTGTTTCTGTTATTGCAACTGCATAATTTTGTACCGCACTCTTAGCTGATATTAAAAAATCAGTAGCAATTACTTGATCTGTCATTTTATTCATTCCTGTAAGAGTTTCTATTAATCCATTCACAAATTTACCCCCTTTTTTAGCTAAGGCTTTTATTGCATTTTTCCATAAGTTCTCTTAGTTCCTCAATATGCTGCTTTGATACAGTAACGTCTTGTTGTAATATTGTTTTTAGTTCATTATCAGAAACTAGCGGTGACATAGTAATTGATTTTGTTAAGCACAAATTTTTTAATGTTAATATTTCATGTAACTGAATACTTTCATTTAATGTAATGCCTTGTTCATCCATGTTTTTAGCCTCCTTAATAGAATTCAAAAAATTTTATTATGGCTTAAGAATAACCTTAATGCAATCTTCCGTTTTTGTGTCAAAAACTTTATATCCATGTTCTGCTTCATTAAGTGGTAGCCTATGTGTAACAATATCACTAGGATCTACTTTTCCTTCAACTAATAACTTATAAAGAGTTGGCATATAAGGAATTACAGGTGCTTGCCCTGTTCTTATATTAATATTCCGATTTATTATATCTCCAAAAGGAAATGCATTATACCTGCCTCCATAAACGCCTGTAACTTGTATCATTCCACCTTTTCTTACTGCTTGCGTAGCAATAACAAACCCGCTTAATGATCCACTTTGAAGTTTTAAACCACTACCCACAAATTCCATAGGCGTCATCTTTCCATCCATACCCACACAGTCTATTACTACGTCTGCACCACCATGAGTAATTTCTCTTAAATATTCTCCAGTATTTTTATGTTGCTCAAAATTAACTGTTTCCACCTTATTATATTTCTTCGCATGTTCTAATCTATAATCTATGTAATCAACTGCTATTACTCTTTCTGCACCATGAAGCCAACAAAACTTTTGTGCTAATAACCCAACCGGACCACATCCTAGTACAATAACAGTATTACCCTTTTTAACACCAGCATTTTCTACGCTCCAGTAAGCAGTGCCCATAGCATCTGACATTAACAATAACTTTTCATCCTCTACTTCGCAGTCTTCTGGAATCTTAAAAGGAGTAAAATTGGCATAAGGAACCCTCATATACTCAGCTTGACCTCCAGGGTATCCACCAAATGTATCTGAATATCCAAAGAAGCCTCCATTTTCGCCATTTGGATTTGAATTATCACACATACATGTTAAGTCGTGTTTACAATAAAAACATTCTCCACAACTCACATTAAAAGGTACAATAACTCGGTCACCCTTCTTTAATTTTGTAACTTCTGGACCTACTTCTTCAACAATACCCATGGGTTCATGTCCTATAATATAATTCTGTGGTAAATTAGGAACCATATCATGAATTAAATGCAAGTCTGAGCCACAGATTGCTGAACTTGTGATTTTAACAATAATATCATCAGCTTTTTGAATTTTAGGTGCTGGAACTTCTTTTACCTTTACACTTTTTATGCCTTGAAATGTTACAGCCTTCATTAAAGTAATACCTCCTTAATTATTTTTCTGGTGTTGCAAAAGTGCCAATTCTGCTAGTATCACCAGGGAATAAATCTAAACTGGCAATCTGAACTGCTGTTTCAGATGATTCTATATCCATTTGAAATTGTTTATCTAGATTAATAGGATGGAACCACCCTTTATTTATCATAAGATTAGATATCTCCTCATGCATATTAATTGCATCATCTAATTGCTTTTGCATAAAAGTTCTCACTTCTGGTGTTGCTACTTCTGTTAATGCAATTGCACAATTTCTTACTGCACTTTTGGCATTCAATAAGAAACCAAGTGACATAGTTGCATCAACAAGTTTAGGCATTCCTTCTGCATTTCTTATTTCTAAATAATCTTTAATCATACAATTTGCCTCCTTTGTATTCTTTATACTACCTTTAATAATTATCTAGCTTTTAAATGTTTCATTCATCTTAGGAGCTTTTTTTAGTAGCTGTTGTAAGCCACTTATATCTATAATAGATTGTTGTACATCCTTTTCTAATAATGCTTTAAGATCTTGATCAAAAACCACGCCCTCCATCATTTTAGATGTAGTCATACAAACAGTTTTTAGATTTAACATTTCGTGTACTTGCATTGTTTCATTTGGTGATAGATATTTTTGTTCCATAGTTTCACCTCCTGTCTTTTCAATAAAATGTATTCTTCCAATTATGATTTTTAATTATGCAATAATATTTACATGTATATTTTTTAATATAATCTTTTTCCACTTTACTTTTTCTCTTATTGTAATCAATTGCAAATTTAATTTCTTTTAAATACTATTTCACCATTTATTATTGTAAGCTCAACTTTAGATTTTATTTCAAGTGGATTACCATCATATACTACAATATCTGCATCGTAGCCAACTTCTAATTTACCTATTCTCTCTTGGCAATTTAGTATTTCTGAAGGGTTTATTGTAATAGATTTTATTGCATCTTTAAATGACAGCCCTTGAGCCATAGCAATAGCCGCAACTGTCCTTAAACAATCTATTGAATTATAAGGATGATCTGTTATAAGTGCAGTTTTAACACCAGCTTCAAATAATTCCACAATAGATGCATAATTTCTAGCCTTTAATTCCATTTTTATTCTAGGAGTAAGAAGTGGCCCATATGCTACAGGAATATTTTTTTCTCTTAAATAAGATTTTACTAAATGTGCCTCAGTACCATGTTCAATAACCATTTTACTAATATTAAATTCTTCGGCAATTCGTACAGCTGTAACTATATCATCTGCTCTATGAGCATGAACTCGTAATGGAATTTCACCTTTTAACAAAGGGATAACTGCTTCTAATCTTATATCTCTTTCTTCAATCTTTTTATTTTCTTTACGAACTATGTAGTCCTCTGTTCTCATGAATAACTCTCTTATTAGTGCTGCACTTCCCATTCTTGTTACTGGACATTTATCATTAATCCCATAAGTAGCTAAGGGATTTTCTCCAAGAGAAATTTTGAAACCTGCTGGATTCTTTACTATCATTTTATCAATAATTGTTCCACAAGTTTTTATGGCAACATTTCTTCCTCCAACTACATTATTACTTCCGGGTCCACTCATAACGCAAGTGATACCAGATCTTATAGCATCCTTAAATGATATATCAAATGGATTAATGCCATCTATACCATTTAAATGAGGAGTAACTGGATCTGAAGTTTCATTATTATCAGAACCAATCTTTCCAGTACATTCTTCAATAATACCAAGATGTGTGTGACAATCAATAAATCCAGGAAATACAAGTTTCTCGTTTAAATCGATAATTTCTGCATCTTCATACTGTTCTGATATACACTCAGATATTTCTGTTATTTTACCATCCCTTATTGCTATGTCTTTCTTATTATATATATCATTTTTTAGATCATATAAAATTCCATTTTTTATTAAAATCATTCTCAATGCAATCTCCCTCCTGTATACTTCTAATTTCTAAAATATCAGACAATATATTTAATATAAACAAATCTATGTAAAACATACATTTATATGATAAAAACAGTCGTATTATAAAAATCCACGGATTATATCACATATAATCCGTGGATTTCCCATTTTATCAAGAGTAATTTTAAACAAGCACTTATGAAATTTGATACTTTGCCATGCTTATATGTTGGCAATATTCAGCACTAAAGTCTGGTATATCCCAATCTATTTCAGATGAATGAAATACTCCCTCATTATGATTATCCTTTTCTGCGTAATTATCTCCATCTTGTGTTATTGTGACAGGTGTCAAACTACCATACTTTACAGCTACTGGTCCTTTTATAGTTTCGCCATTTCTTTGTATAAAAGTTCTATCTTTTGGTATAAATAACCCATCGCATTGCCAATTTTTAGGGATAACTTCACCTTTATGAAGAACATACCATGAATTGTCATAGTTTCCTCCATCCGTTTCTCTCCTAGGACCATATACAATGAAGGTTTCAGATGTGGAATTTGTTATTAATGCATTATTACCTTTATGTTCTAACTTTTGCTTTGCTGAATTAGTCATAGTTGCACTTCTCATATTTATCCTCCTTTGTTTGTTTCTTATACGGCATTATTAATATGCCCAGAATTTAATAAATATTATATGCAATGCTTAAGTTTATTAATTATTTCTATTAATACACTCTGATAAGAAAGTGAATAAATTAGTTTTTCTAACTTCACATCTTAAGTACTACCATCTGCACCCGCCTAAACTCATACTTGAATTCTTTCTTCTCTTGATATTTCTTTCTGTTTTATATCCATAAAAATCATTTTCAGCTTTTAATCTTCGTATAATTATATCTTCTATAGTTATATCTGCTAGTTCTCTTGGAGTCATAGCTTTTCACCATCCCTTTATATTTTCATACTCAAACTTTTTCAAACCTCTAATAGATTTAATTGAATAGTACCTTTCAGTAAAACAAAAAAACACCCACATCATGAATGTTCTTTTACAATAAAACACACCTAGACTCATAAAAAAATATATAATTTCTGTATATTATATAATAAATTTATGGTAAATTGATTTTTCTAATAAATAAGATTTTTATATTAATTATTTTTAATATTAGATTTCAACTACTAACATTCCTCTAAACATGAATCTTAAATGCACTAAGACTATGCTTAGTGCATTTATTATTATTTATGTATTTATTATTTAAGTCCTTGTTCGTAGCTTTCAATCATATGTTTAACCATATTACCACCAACACTTCCATTTTGTCTTGAAGAAAGGTTTCCTTTATCTTGATTTTCATAATCGCTTAATCCAACTTCAGATGCAACTTCAGTTTTTAATCTGTTTAAACCTTGTCTTGCCTCTGGTACTAAAGTTCTGTTACTTCCACTATTATTTGATGACATATAAATCGACCTCCTCAAAATATTTATTATTTATTATTGCCGGCAGTAGTATATTAACCATTATTTAAAATTATAATCTATTAAATTGTTAACAAAAGTAGCATTGATAGCTTGTATTAGATAACTTTAGATATTTTCCCTTTGTATCGTATTTTTAGTACTTTATTTATTTATTATATTATTGTACATAAAAATATTGTTACATTCATTTCTCATATAATTGAAATAAAAAATAATTCTCTCCCTATACCTTACCTATTATGTTAACTCACTCTATAGTATTTTTAAATTTTAATATAACAACATTGTTATATTTATACTACTAAATTATGAAAAATGTAATATATAAAATAATATTAATTATTGTGAATATTTAATTTAATTATGGTAAAAGTTAGTGTTGAAGAAATTAAAGGAGTGAAAATTTTATGAGTGAAACTAAATTAAAAATACCAGAAGGAAGAGTGAGCTATCATGATTCTGTTGAGGAAATGCTAAAAAGAATAAGAGAAGATGGAATGTCTAATGTATTTGATAGATATGCTCAACAAGAAAAAATAAGATGTGGCTTTTGTCTCCAAGGATTAAGTTGCCAACTATGTTCAAATGGACCTTGTAGAATAAATGAAAAAACTGGTCAAGACAAAGGTGTATGCGGAATAGATGCAGATGCTATGGCAATGAGAAACTTTCTTCAAAAGAATATAATGGGGGCTGGTACATACAGTCATCATGCTTATGAAGCTTTCAGAACATTAAAAGCTACTGGTGAAGGAAAGACTCCATTTAAAATTACTGATGTAAATAAACTTAAGTGGATGTGTGAAAAAGTAGGTATAAACAACACTCAAGAAACTAATCAAATGGCAATCCAATTAGCAACATTTCTTGAATCACAACAACATATTGGTGTAGAAAGCGAAAATATTATGGTTGAAGCCTTTGCTCCAAGAAAAAGAAAGGAGTTATGGAAAAAGTTAAATATATATCCTGCTGGAACTATCCATGAGGAACAAAATTGTGTAGCTAGTTGTCTTACTAATGTAGATGGAAGCCATGTTTCCATGGCTATGAAAGCACTTAGACTTGGTATAGCTACAATTTACAATACTCAAATAGGGCTTGAAATGGTTCAAGATATATTATTTGGAACTCCAACTCCACATGAGGTTAATATGGATTTAGGAATTATGGACCCAGATTACGTGAATCTAGTCTTTAATGGACATCAACCTTGGCCTGGAGTTGCAACATTATTAAGAGCACGAACACCAGAAGTTCAAGCAATGGCAAGAGCTGCAGGTGCAAAAGGTCTTAGAATAGTTGGTTCCATTGAAACAGGTCAAGAATTACTTCAAAGATTTGAAATGGATGAAGTTTTCGTAGGTCATATGGGAAACTGGATTACTATAGAACCTCTATTAGCTACTGGAACTGTTGATGTCTTTGCAATGGAAGAAAACTGCTCTCCTCCTGCTATAGATATGTATGCTGAGAAATATCAAATAACTTTGGTATCTGTAAGTACCATAATTGATTTACCAGGTCTTAAATATAAAATTCCTTATGAGCCTTCAGAAGTTGATAAAATGGCTGATAAATTAATTGAGCTTGGAATAGAAAACTTTAAGAAGAGAAAAGAAAGAAAAATTGTACCTTTAGTTCCAAAGAAAATACAAAAAGCTATGGCTGGATTTTCCACAGAGGCTGTTTTAGGTGCTCTTGGAAATAAACTTGAACCACTAGTAGATGTACTATCTGCTGGAAAAATCAAAGGTATTGTAGCACTTGCAAACTGTTCAACACTCAGAAATGGTCCTCAAGATTGGGTTACAATAAACCTTACAAAAGAACTAATAAAAAAAGATATATTAGTTGTAAGTGGTGGCTGCGGAAATCATGCCCTTGAAGTTGCAGGATTATGTACAGTTGAAGCTGCTAATGAAATGGCTGGAGAAGGTCTTAAAGAAGTATGTAATATGCTAAAAATCCCTCCAGTATTAAGCTTTGGAACTTGTACAGATACAGGAAGAATATCTATGCTTGTTACTGCCCTTGCAGATCATTTAGATGTTGATGTATCTGATCTTCCAATAGCTGTTACTGCCCCAGAATGGATGGAACAAAAGGCAACTATAGATGGAATTTTTGCATTAGCTTATGGTACATATACTCATTTATCTCCTACACCTTTTATGACAGGAGCACCAAAACTAGTAGAACTTTTAACTGAAAAGGCTAAAGATGTAACCGGTGGTAATATAGCATTAGGTGATGATCCTATTGAAGTAGCTAATAATATTGAAGCTCATATACTTGGAAAGAGAAAGGCATTAGGATTAAGTTAGCATTAAATTCACATATATTTATTAACCACTTTTTCATTTCACTCTGTCAACTTATATGAAATATTTCCTTATATTAATTAAACTACCTTATTATGAATATGTTAAATGATTACAAAAACATTAATGGCTTAACCTTTACAGTTAAGCCATTATATTCGTTGCATTGATACTCCCACTCCCAGCGATAATTACAGGCATAAATAAAACCAGGGCTTATTCTTAAACCCTGGTTTCATGTGAAAATAAGTGTAATTATGGGGATTTAAAAGTTATTTTTGGAGTAATCCCCAATAATCATCTTCAAAATCGTTTCCCATGACAATCACCTCTTTCAGGTATTATTATGTGCAGTATTAAATTAAATATACATCAAGTTTAAACCTGTGCAAAATTTTCTTCAATATTTTCTTCATTTTTCTTTTTTGACTTAATTATTTTATAAATACCCCCAAGCATTATAAACCATACTGGTGTTACAAATAGGGCTACACGAGTTTCATTATTAAGTGCCAATGTAACTATAACAAAACCCAGAAATGCTAGAATTATATAATTAATGATTGGGTAAAATGGCATTTTAAATTTGCTCGAAGCTGCAAGTTCAGGATTAGTTTTGCGATATTTCAAATGGCAAATAACTATAATTGCCCAAATGAAGATAAAGCAAAATGTTGAGATACTTGTAATAAGTACAAATACCCCTTCTGGCATAATAAAGTTTAAAATAACTGAAATCAAAATAACTGTTGCCGATAGCATTGTAGCATTAGCAGGTACTTGATTTGAAGTTAATTTTTTCATTGATTCAGGTGCATTATTTTCTTTAGCAAGAGAATAAACCATACGGCTTGTGCTAAAGATACCGCTGTTACAAGCAGATGCAGCTGATGTTAATACAACGAAATTTACAATACTTGCTGCTGCTGCAATTCCCACTGTAGCAAATACCTGCACAAATGGGCTTTTTTCTGGATTAATTGAATTCCATGGATATATACTCATAATAACAAGTAGTGCTCCAATATAGAAAATAATAATTCTAATTGGAATATTGTTAATAGCCTTTGGAATAACACGTTCTGGATCTTCAGTTTCACCAGCTGTTAAACCGACTAATTCAATTCCTGTAAAAGCAAATACAACCATTTGGAATGAAAGAATAAAACCGCTTGCCCCATTTGGGAACCAGCCACCATGACTCCAAAGGTTTGTAAAACTAGATGCACCAGCATCTGTAGAAAATCCTTTAATAATCATAAATGTACCAATTATAATTAGTGCCATAATTGCAACAACTTTAATTAAAGCAAACCAAAATTCCATTTCACCAAATAACTTTACTGTGGTAAGATTCATGATTAATAAAATTACAAGAGCTATAAGGCTCGGAACCCATTGAGCTATATTGGGAAACCAGTATTGTACATAAAGCCCAGCTGCCGTTAAGTCAGCCATAGCAAGTGAAATCCAGCAGAACCAATAGGTCCATCCAGTAATAAATGCTGCTCTTTCTCCAAAATAATCATATACAAAGTCTACAAATGAATGATAATTTAAATTAGAAAGTAATAATTCCCCAAGGGCACGCATAATAAAAAAGCAAATTATCCCTGTTATCATATAGGCAAATAAAATAGATGGACCAGCCAAATGAATAGACCTGCCCGAACCAAGGAATAATCCAGTGCCAATTGCACCTCCAATTGCGAGTAATTGGACATGCCGATTTTTTAGTCCTCTTGATAAGTTTTGATTTTTTGATGTTGATTGTTCCATTTTATCCCTCCATCTTAGTTAAAAGGCATGTACTTAAAAAGCGCCTTTTACTATATAAGTATTTTGTGATCGGAGATACAAATGGGAATAGATAAGATCTAAATGAAGTAATTAATGATATATTACTTTTGTAAGATATGTTATCTTTCCCTGTCCTTTTACCTGAGAGTTTCACTTTGCAGCTTTCTCCTTCGGTGCTCTATATAAGAGTCTCTCCAAGGTTTCATCCAATAGCGGTCATCTCTAATTAATTAGGTACCTGAAAGATTTACTTCTTCGGTGAATAGCCATAGCCATTACTCTCCCACTATCTTCATCTGAACTTTTAAATTTTATCTTTAAAATATTAAGTTTTACCTTCATATTTTAATATATTTTTAATAAAGTTGCAATATTTTTCTCATTTTAATAAAAACCCGAAAATGTTTTATCATAATCACTCAAACCTTTTATAGTTGATCCAATTTAATAAATCTTCTATTTTAATCATTTATCCAATTTAAATATTAAAACGCCCATACCTTGATAGATATGATCGCTTATATTATTTTTCATAAATTTTTACCAAGTCAGCAATATTAAACTTTTCCATTGACTATAGAAAAGATTTTAATTCTGATATAATATTCTCTTCGTTCCCTTCGCAATCTGTTCCTGCTATAGATATGCTAGGCTTAGTTTTCCCATGAAAATCACTTCCGCATGTTAAAAGCAGTTTATGCTTTAAAGCAAATTTCTTATAATATGACACTTGTTCTTTGCTATGATAACTGCTATAAACTTCTATGCCCTTAATTCCTTTAGAAATAACAGATTCTAATAATTGTGCATTTTCTTTAATATTATTTCCCGGATGTGCTAGAACAGGTATTCCACCACTTTCTTCAATAATTTTAATTGCTTCTTGCAAACTTATAAATTTCACTTCCACATAAGCAAGCTTACCTTGGGCACAATAATCCCAATAAAAATTAACATATGGATTATCACTTCTTGAGCCATTCTCATAATATGGAATAAGTAATGGATTTTTATGATTTTTATCAAATTCTATTGCAGCTTCAGCAATCATTTCACCATTAACTACCCCATTCCTAGATAATGAAGCAATTAATTCATCAGAAAAGTCTATACCTAATTCGCGAATAAATTTCATACGTTTTTTTGATGCATCTTGTTCTTGTAATATAATATTTTCTTCAATTTCATGAAAAATTGGATTATGATAGTCTATACCATATCCCAAAACATGCAAATTAACTTTATCAATAGTGCAGTCTAACTCAATTGCTGGAATAATCTCAATACTTTTACCAGTACAATACTCTTTTGCTTCTTCTATTCCATTTATACAATTATGGTCTGCAATAGAAAAATATTTTATGTTGTTTTCTAAACATAAATCAACTAATTTTTGAGGCTTAAATTCCCCATCATCACTACAAATAGAGTGCATATGCAAATCTATATAACTCATTTTAAATTTCTCCTTCCAAGTCAAAATCATCTTTTAATTATTTTCTTTCATTATGTATATTATAATGATATTCCATAATATCTGACAATGATATAAGGATAATCTATATTTTTATAATAATCGTACATTCATAGAAATTATAGATTTTGCATGGTAAAATACCGCAAATCCTTTTGAATAATGCGGTATTTAAATTAATTATTTAATTTTATACTTTTATTAAAACACTCTACATTTCAAAAGCTTTATTTTTCAATAAATTTCACTAATTCTTCGTTAAATTTCTCACGTTGATCATAGAAAGATGCATGACCGCTGTATTCGAATGGTAAAAGCTTTGAATTTTTAATATTTTGTTCTTGTAATTGTCCTAGCTCAAATGGTACAACTTTATCATGAATTCCATGAATAATCAAAGTTGGAACATTTATTGCTCCAAGATCAGAAGACAATGTTTCATTTAGCCAAGTATTTGCAATAGCCGCAGTTGACCATCCTGCTGCCTGTAATCCCAATTGGAAGAACCACTCTTTGAAAGCTTCAGTTATATGTTGATAGAAAAATATATCGCCAAAACCCTGAAGCATTTTAGGACGATCAGTATTTGTTCCTTCAATAATTTGCAGAACAATTTCTTTATCTACACCATAAGGGAAATTAGGACGCTTGATAAGACTTGGTGCCGCTGCAGCAAAAAGAGCGAGCTTTGATACTCCATATCCTTTATGGCGTGCCATGTATCTAATGGCTATTGATCCTCCAGTTGAATGTCCAGCTAGTGTAATATCATGTAATTCCAATGTACCAATAACAGATCTAACATCATCTGCCAATGTATCATAATCGTATCCACTATAAGGCTTATCTGAATTGCCGAATCCTCTTGTATCTATTCCGATGCATCTGTATCCCATCTTCGAAAGCTGGTCAAATTGATATTCAAACAGTTTATGGCTTCCAGGCCAACCGTGTAAAAACAAAATTGTTTTTTTACCTTCATCGTTAAGATCTTCTACATAAATTTTTACATTAGGCTCTACTTTAACATAGTAGCTCATTTATAACCTCCAATAATAAATAACTATATTATTAGGTTATTCCTTTGTACATAAATTTGTGAATAACAAACAAAAAGACATTGAGCACATTTCAAACATATAGTTGTGATTTTTGATTTTTGTATATTTTTGTAAAATTCGAAACTTATCCTAATAAAATTTCTAATACTTTGAGCAGCTCTGTAGTATTGCAACATCTCACAATATTTTTCAATCTACTGTCATAAAAAAATATATGCTTAAGTACAATATAATGATTTTCACTTCATAAATATGAATATTAAGTAACATTTTAGGTCATAATAATTATTATAAATAAATATGTTAATTCTATTTCTTTGTGAATATTTTACATATATATTGTAATTTATTGATAAAATGTATTACGGCATTAAATAGCATTAACGAAGGGACGTTTATAAATGCTAAAAGTAAAGAGACTAATATGCTTATTAAGTCTTACATTTTTATTTAATACTTATACTCTAAACATATCAAAACCATTAAATACTTTAGCAACAGACGTTGTAAAAGATAAAGATATGAAAATTATACATAAAGATGAAATTGAATTAGATGAAAATTCCATTAAACTGCAATATGAAAAAATGAAGCAAAAAGAATTATTAAAGGAAATGAATGAGAAAATGGATAAACCTGAATGGAAAGAGTTTATACTAACTTTTTATACATCTCTTGAATCTGAAAATAGTAGCTCTGGTGCAGTTACTTGTCAAAATAAACCCCTATCGCCTGGTGGTGTAGCTAATAACGTAATACCTCTAAACACTAAATTATATTTAGAAAATTATGGACAAGTTATTGTTAATGATAAAGGCTCTGATAAATATTTTGGTGTAGACAATAGATTAGATGTCTTTATAAAAAGAGAACCTGGCGAAAGTGACCGGCAATATTCACGAAGAGTAAATGGTTATGGAGTACAAAAGGTTCAGGGTTATATAGTTAAATAATATATAAGTATAAATTCTGTGCTTTTTCCATTGAGGGAATAGTATCAAGTCTAATATAATCGTATAACTTATACACATAAGATTTTAGACCTTGGAAGTTATTCCGAGGTCTAAAAATAGTGAGATTATTAATAAGAACCAACAATACTGTTGGAGGGCACTGAAAAGCACTTTTTCAACAAAATCACAACGTAATAATGTAAGTTTAAGTAGTGTGATTTTTAACTAAATGGTACTTTTTCAATAACATCTACTGTTGTACCTCTCTTTAGGTATTCCTTAATAAAAAGGATAGTAAGGATATGGTGGTGGAGCAATGTACGTTAATAAAGCTAATTCAGCTAACTCATTAAGTGGAAAAAATCTACGTCTAAAGCGTCTGAATCTTCTTCTAGGACGGTCATAATTATGATATTGTCTTTGTTCATCAGATTGATTTTCACTTTCTTTCTCCATTACATCCTCACCAACTAACATGGTAATTTTATCTTCATCTACATTTTCAATAATTCCATCAAGTTTATTTCCATCTGTCATTGTTAAAATAATATGATAGTACATATAATTTTTGCATTCATCTTGTACATCTCTTAAGTCCCTGTAATAATTATCTCTTCCTAAATTCATTTTTTTTTACCATCTCCTTTCCAATACCATCATATTCATGATAAAAAAAACTGTACCATTTTTAATTTACAAATATTCATAAAATAAAATTCAACAAATAAATTTATGAATAATATCAAATTATGTTTTTATTCTATTGTTTTATGAATATATGAAAAATATTGCCATTTCTGCCGAATACAACACTAATTTATTTACTACTTGCACTTGTGCATGAATATTAAGAATAATAAAACAAATACTATGAAAGTAAATAACGCATTTAGACAAGCATACATAATTTAGGGTATATTAGGAATCAATTTTTATAAGATGTATGTATATAAAATAAACGTGCAAGTGTAATCATCATACTTAGGAGGTAAATAATATGAAAAGGAAGATTAACATTATAGTAGTTTTTATATTCACACTTTTTGTAGCAGGATTTTTCATTATAAAAAGCTTAACTGAAACAAGTAATGGTAAAATTAATACATATGTTGCATTAAACTTACAATTAGATAAAATTCTTAATCCTCAATCAATAAATGATGAACAAATAGAACAAATTAGACCACACTTAAATAGAGAGTCTACTAAGTTATCTAAGGAACCAATACCATTTTCAAACATTAAAAATATTACTGTAGAAGCGAACTCCGGAAAAATACCAGTGAGAATATATACACCTGAAAACGGAGAAATATTTCCTATAATTATTTATTCACATGGTGGTACCTGGATCGCAGGAAATCTTGATACTCATGACAGTGTTTGTAGAAAGCTTTCTCAAAATACAAATGCGATAGTTATATCTGTAGACTATCGCCTTGCTCCAGAAAATCCTTTTCCTGCTGGTCTTAATGATGTATACAATATACTCCAATGGACTTATAAAAATTCAGAAAGTATAAATGGAGATAAAAAACATATAGCACTTGTAGGAGATAGTGCAGGTGGAAATCTTTCAGCAGCAGTTTCATTAATGGCACGAGATAAAAATGGTCCTCAAATTGCTTGTCAGGTATTAATATATCCTTCCACAAACATATATGAATTAAATACTCAATCTTGGTCTTATTTTTCTAATGACTTCAATATTTCAAAAGAAAATATGGAAAAATACATTTCATTTTACGTACCACGAAAAGAAGATAGAAAAAATCCATATGCATCTCCGCTTTTAGCTAATGATTTCAACAACTTACCTAGTACTCTTATAATTACAGCGGAAATTGATCCCCTTCGAGATGAAGGAGAAGCTTATGGAAATAAATTAAAGGAGAATGGAATTCAAGTAGATGTTATAAGAATTAATGGTGTTACTCATGGATTTATTACAATGGATAAGATTACGGATAAGGCAGATGAATCATTGAATCAAATTTCTTTATATCTCAAAAATAAATTTTAATTTTAATCTTTGGATATTAATTAGATAACATATATATGTTAAAAAAATAGTCTATATTAATTAGATAACAATATCTTAATTTACTGAAGAATTAAAACTACAACTTATATTATCTTTTATATAATGCGTAAAAAATTAATACTATGCTTATGACATTTTACAAAAATCTATATTTTTGTGCATAATATTCCAGCATATATAAATTAAATTGACACATAATATAAGAGAAGAAATAAAAAAGGAGTGATTAAAATGGATGCAAATTCATCTATAAAATGTTCAGTTGACAAATGCCAATATCATGCACAAGAAAAAAATTATTGTACATTACAATCAATTAAAGTAGGTACACATGAAGCAAATCCAACAAAAATTGAATGTACAGATTGTGAGTCATTTGAAGTAAAATAGTAAATTTGATATATTAATTTACTATTTTATAAAAAGTGATTTAATATGAGATTTTTTAAATCACTTTTTTTATTTTACTACTACACAATATAATAAGATTTCTAACATATTACAAAAAATAAATCACGTAAGTAATAACCACATTACTTACGTGATTTATTTTTTTCTTATTTCATAAAACCATCAACATAATTATTTTTCAGCAAAGCCAAAATAAACATGATTTACATATAAATTTCTTCTTTAATATGACTTCAAATGCATATTTTTATCAAAGCTAAACAAACTATAAAAAAGTGAGGTGTACATAAATGAGAATGAGGAAATTTATAATAGTTTTTTTAATGTCCATAATTGCTTTTACAGAAATGCCACAAGCAATTTTCACGTCAGATTCTTATAAACAAGGTACTTATAATATTTCTGAAGCCAAGGACTTTAGTGCTACTGCTAAGCTTATAACACCAAACAATGTTACAAGTTTAATAATAATTGATTCTAATAGTAATCAAAAATTCTATAAGAGATTTGATACAGTAGATGAAGTTATAAACTTAGGCGTTATTAAAAATGGCGATGTTATTGCAATAGTTGGTAAAGGAGAAATAGCTATTACTCTTTCTAAATAAATACAAAGTGGATATTATACATTTTATTATTATGGATTAATTCCATGCATTAGATTATAGTAATATTCACGACTACTTAAGTTTTGATTTTAAATGAAATATTCATCATAACATTTTTGTGTTTATTTTATAATGTTACTATGCAATAAAACAGGATATAATAAATTAAAATATAATATCCTGCTTTATATATAAAAATTAATAATATATTTCGCTCACTTCTCTTGTAAAACCATAATCAACAATGACGGGTCTTCCATTAATAATTCCCCAGCTACTATTCCTCTTTAAATCAGCCAATAATAAATTATAGTTCCTTGCAATATTCTGTAGTTCTTTTGAATTAAACAGTTCCCTTTCATTTTTAACATTGAAATATTTCAATATATATGAAATATTATATATTTTTTCTGCCTTTTGCATTATTAGTAATTTGAAGTTTTCTGAAGCCTGTATAACTTTTGCAAATAAATCGGAATGATCATTAGATGAAATTATATACTCACACTTATTTTGCGCAATTCCTGCTTTATTTTTTGCCATTTTGATTACATATCCATTTCCCATATCAAATACTTTTCTACCAGAACCTGAACCAATATATCTATAATATCCCCGTGTTATATTCATTTTAATTTGATTAAATGAAATAGCCATTTCGAGCACCTTCTTCATTAGCGATCTCTTTAAAATTATTAATAAACCTGTACATATTATATTATTCGCTCAACATTCTATTCGTTCATAATTCTCTACTATTATGGCCTAATTATCACATGTTTTTAAATACCCTATTATCCATTTTTAGAATTATGATTGTGTTTTTTCTCCTGTAATTGCTATAATTTCTGTTTTATTTAGAAATGCAATGTTTTTATTAGCGTTTTCAAAGCAATATCCTGATACTTCACCTGTTGTTCCGCTTTTTGATATTTCATATTGTTCACATTTAAAATCAATTATTACCCCATTTGTAAGATATATTTTTATTAAATACATTGTTTTACTTCCCTTATCAAATTTTAGTATTGAACTTTCCTAATTTTGATTTTATAGGCTTTTACTCCTCTTCTAATATTCTATTTGTTGTATAATATAATTGTGTATTTTTACTTCCATAACATCTCATCTTTTTTGATTATACTTAAAAACTTAGAATTGTGTAGCAAAAAAAATATCACACTTTCATTTCTGAATAATGTGATATTTAAATCTGCTACTTATTTTTGCTTATACATACTAAGTTTGTGAATTAAAAGACTCTTATTTATTCATATCTTCAGATAATTTCAAGAGACTACTTGATACTTCGCTTAATCTCTGACTACTAGATGCAATTTGTTCTGCTTGTGCAGCCTGTGCTTCACTTGTGACAGAAAAATTACTTAATACATCTACTATGGAGTTTGTATTTATTTTAATCTGTGCTAGTGTTTCACTAATTTGTCCTGTTGGATCTTTACTATTAGTAGCAAGTTTTCTTATTTCACCAGCTACAACATTGAAACCTCTCCCATGTTCACCAGCTCTTGCTGCTTCAATTGCTGCATTAAGACCTAATAAATTTGTGGTATCTGCTATACTTTTTATATATGAAATTATACCATCCATATTTGCAATACTACTTTGAGTTTCTGTTACTAAATGGTTAACATTTTGACTATTTGTAGATAATTCCTGCGTAGAAGCAGCCAACTCCTCCGAAGATGCCGCCAACTCTTCTGAAAATGCCTGTAATTCATTTGCCATTTCATTTATTTCATTTTCTTTTTGTAAAGAAATTGCATATGTTATTGTTCCAACTACATTCTTGGTACTTGGATTAATTACTGGTATTGCATAAGCAGTAATTGGAAAACCAAAAGTTTCTTTTGGGTAACGTAACGATTGCCTTTGTCCTGTTCTCATAGCAATTTCAGAAGCCCCTCCCTTTACTATTGCCATATCCTCGTTAATACTTAATTTAAAAGTTTCTGCCTGCTTAATCAATACATATTTTTCTTTATCTGTTATTCCTATACCTACATCAGATACGAATAGCGTTGGTAAAACGCTATATACTGTTTTTAGTGCCTCAAAAAATTCTTCATCATTTGTGTTCATTGTTTACTTCCCCCTCGTAACTTTATTATCGTAACATTATACAATCCTTATTCTAAAGTAAATCTCTTCTTTCGCTTACTAATTTATTCTTCTAATGGTTTTTTAGGCCCAGCTAAATCCAATTGGTAAAAAGCAAGGTCTAGCCATTTTCCAAATTTAAATCCTGCTTTTGTTACTGTACCGGAATATTTAAATCCAAATTTTTCATGAATTTTTATACTATTTTCATTCAAACTGTCAATACATGCTACCATAGTTGCATATTCATTTTTATTAGCAATGTCTATTAATTCTTTTAATAAAGTCTTTCCTAATCCCAAGTTCCTATAATCCTTATGAACATATACAGAATGTTCTATTGTATATTTAAAAGCTGGATAAGCTCTAAATGGCCCATATGTGGCAAATGCAATAACTTTGCCATTTTTCTCAAATACTAATAATGGGTGTCCATCTTGCTTCCCTTTTTCATACCATTGTATCCTATCATCAAGAGTATGAGGCTTATAAGCATATATAGCCGTTGTATTCAATATCGCGTCATTATAAATTTCTAGAATATCCATTAAATCTTTTTCGTTTGCTTCTCTTATCATTTTTTTGTTCCTTTCACAATAAATTAGCTTTTCTATATTTTAACATCTTCCTTATAATACGTAAAATTGTTTAATTATTATTCTAATAACTTATAGTATTTTTTCAAAAGCCACTCTTTTACTTTTATCTTCTAAATAAATTATTCCACAGAACTGAAACTTGTTTTTCTTAAGCAACTTTTGCATAGATATGTTTTCTTCGTGTGTATCTATTTTGATACTATGTACACCTTTATTCAAACAAAGTTGCTCTACATTTTTGATGATTTGAGATGATAAGCCTAATCCTTTATATTTGTTGTCAACAGCTATTCTATGAATAACTGCATATTCATTATTACTAATCCATTCACCTTCATAAATGGAGTCATATGTTTTTTCTTTATCAAAAGAAACTGCTACTGTCGCAGCAATATTATTATCTTTTAATAATACATACCCATTTTTATTAGCAATATCATTACCTATTGTTTCAACGTTAGGATAATTATCCTGCCATTGATTAATTCCTTGTTCTTTAAAGTAAGCTTGAGCCTGCTTAATAATGTTTATTATATTATCAACATCTGTTTCAACTGCTTTTCTAAATTCCATTTCAATTCTCCTTTATATTACTTGAGTAATTTATACTTTTAAATATATGACTTCCGTATTCGCTAACATATTTCTACTTTATTAATCTATTACTTTAAAAATTATATGTTAAATTATCCTTTCCTGATTATAATGCATGCGTTCATTGATGAGAAGAACCTATTCTCATCCTTTTCTATACTCTTTTAAAAATTTAAATTCTCCCCATTTGATGCGGCACATAAAATTAACCAAACAGGATTACTTGAATAGTAGACTGTTTGGTTATTCTATATTTTCTAACTTATTCTTAAATTCGTGTAAAAAGAGTTGGTGTAACTCTCTTTAATCATTAATTGCGATTATTCCCATTAATTTTATAAAGAAGGGCTCTTCGTGAAATCTGAAGGAGTTTTGCAGCATGTGTGTGGTTTCCACTTGTTCGTTCTATAGCTTCGGAGATGTGACGTTTTTCTGCTTCTAACAATACTTCTCGCAAAGGTTTGAAATAACCATCTATCATAACAATGTCACCCCCCTCTTCCACATCTTCTACTTTTATATTAAGTGGAAGATGTTCCGGCAAAATAACACGAGTGTTACTCATAATAATAGCGTGTTCCACTGCATTTTCTAATTCTCTGATATTTCCTGGCCAAGAATAGTTACGAAAAATATCCAAAACCTCCGGTGCAAAAAACATATCATTTCGTCCTACTTCTCCCGAAAAACGTTTTAAAAAGTAATCAGCTAGCAAAACAATATCCTCTCCCCTTTCGCAAAGTGGAGGTAAACATATTGAAACAACATTAAGTCGATAATATAGATCCTTTCGAAATCGCTTTTCAGATATCTCTTTATCCAGGTCACGGTTTGTTGCTGCAATAATACGCACATTCGTATGAAATGTTTTCGTACCTCCAACACGTTCAAATTCCTTATCTTGCAACACCCTAAGAAGTTTTACCTGAAGATTTGGACTCATCTCCCCAATCTCATCTAGAAAAAGTGTCCCACCTTCCGCCAATTCAAATTTCCCTGGTTTTTGAAAAAAGGCACTTGTAAATGCTCCCTTCTCATGCCCAAATATTTCACTCTCTAATAAACCTTCTGGAATTGAACCACAATTCACTTGAATGAATGGTTTTTCTCGCCTGTCACTGGCATAATGAATAGCCTTAGCGGCCATTCCTTTACCGGTGCCACTTTCTCCTGTTAACAATACCGTAGCTTTTGAATTGGCTACTCGACCAATGATTTTATATACTTCTTGGATTTTAGAGCTTTCCCCAACGATTTTACATTGCTCCGTTGTTGTCATACTCATCTCTTGTACTTCCTGCGTAAGGTATACAACTTCTTTAGTCAATTGTTGCATGCGAATAGCTCTATTGACAATAATCTTGACTTCATCAAGGTTAAAAGGTTTCAATATATAGTCATAAGCACCGTGTTTCATAGCATCAACTGCAGTTTCCGAACTTCCAAATGCGGTCATAAGAATAATTGGTAAATTAGGCTTGATTTTGTGAATTTCATAAAATGCCTGCAACCCATCCATATCTGGCATACGGATATCAAAGATAGCAACATCATAGTAATTTTCCTGTGCCATACCAAGTGCCTCTTTCCCATTTTTAACGGTATCCACTTCATATCCTACCTTATTTAGTGCTGTTTGAAGCACCATCCTCAAACTTAGCTCATCATCAGCTACTAAAACACGAACATTTTCTGTCATATTGTAATCAGCCTTTCTTTTTATAAACATATTATTAATCTAATTTAGTTATACAACATTTTACAATATATATCAATATTCAACTAAATTCCATATTTTAAATAATTTAAATTATAGTTATATATACTAATAAATATTAAAGTAAAATTTATAATAACTAAATAATAAATTTCGCATAAGAAAGCTTATCATCTTGAGATGAAACACATCTATAGTTTAAAAAAAGTTAAAATAACTTGAATGTTTTTCTTCCAAAATAAACAGCCGAAAACAAAAAAATATTACTGAAAAATAAAATTTCCAGTAATATTTTAATTATTATTATAATTTAAATTTACTTATAGCTTCATGCAAATCTTCAGATAACTTTAGTAAATTCTGGCTTGATCCGGCAATCTCATGCATTGATGCACATTGTTCTTCTGTTGTTGCAGTTACTGTCTGTGTTTTTTCTGCAGTGTCACTACTAATTTTTTCTATTTCATAGGTTGAAGTAACAATCTTATTACTGTTTGATGATATTTGATTTACTGTCTCAGATACACTTTTTACTTGCACTGCTACACGCTCAAATGCCTGTGATATTTGACTAAATGCCTTACCTGCTGAATTTACAACATCAGTTCCATTTCTAACTTCTTGGGTACCTTCTTTCATTACAACTATAACATTATCAGTTTCTTTTTGAATATCACCAATAAGTTTTGCTATCTGCATTGATGCTACATTAGACTGCTCAGAAAGCTTTCGTATTTCTTCAGCCACTACTGCAAATCCTTTACCTGATTCACCTGCACGTGCTGCTTCTATTGCTGCATTTAGTGCTAAAAGATTAGTTTGTTCAGCTATAGTCGATATTGTATCTACTATCTGTCCTATTTCCTTTGAACTTTCACCCAATATTCCAACTACAGTTGCAGAACTGTTGACAGCTTTTTCAATCTTGCTCATCTGAACAATTACTTCATCAACAGCTTTACTTCCTAATTGTGCAGCATTTGCAGTTTCTCCTACTGTTTCAATCATACTCTCTGTATTATCTGCCATATTCTTTATTTTTTTATCCATCTCTTCAACGGCACATGATGTTTGATTTACAGCTTCCATTTGTTTATTAGCCCCTTCTGATACATCCATAATAGTTGTTGCTATATGATTTGCTGCATCCGAAGTTTGCTCAGAACTTTCAGTTAATTGCTTTGAAGCAGTTGATACATTATCTGCTGAACTTGAAACTTGTTCAATAAATCCCCTCAAATTTATTATCATATTTTCAAAGGTCTTAGCGAGCCTTCCAAATTCATTCTTTGAATTAACCTCCACCTTTGTAACACTAAAGTCGCCATCTGAGATGTGAAATGCCATATCTTCTATGGTTTTTAATGGTTTTAGCATTTTATTTAACATAAATAGAAATAAAAATATTACTATTATTAAAGTGATAATTAAAGCTAAAGCTGATTTAAAAATTTGTTGTACGAGTGGTCCAGTAAATTCACTTTCAGATGCCATCAGACTGATTGTCCAATTAATTCCTGGAACAGTTGTATATGAAATATATTGCTTATTAGAAGCATAGTATTCAACATTTGTTTCACCTCTGAATATATTTTCATATATTTCTTTTAATTTTGGTTCAATTTGCTCATCTTTCAATGGATTATATTTTAAAATTAAATCATTATCAGGATTAGCAATTACTGTTCCATCTAATAAATTTAGTGAGGCATAACCATTTTCTTTTACTTTTATAGAAGATATGTATTGTACTAATTCATCAAGTTTTACATTACCACCCCAGATAGCTTTAATAGTACCATTGACCTTTATTGGAACAGCAACAACTACAGCCATTTTCCCATCGGCCTTCCCAAGCAAAGGATCTGATATTACAGTTTTTCCTGTAGCTAGTAATTCTTTATAATAAGGTCTTTCACTTATACTTCCTGTTGTCCCCGTAGCAGAATACCAATCTCCATTAGCATCTGAAATCCAAAATGCACTATATATAGGAAGACGACTTGTTTCAGAAGACATATAATCCATTATATCCTCCTTAGTTCCTTTTAAGAAAATAGGGGAATTTGCAATACTTTCCATTTCTGCCTTTCTAATATCAAGCCATAATCCAATTTCTTTAGCTGTTGATTGAGTGGTAGAAGTCATAGTTGTCTGTACTTCTTTATCAACCATCTGTTTTGTTCCGATATAACTTGTAACTTCGAGTACAGTCATAGATAAGCAAATAATAGGAATAATAACAACTGTGAGCAAAGTCTTAATACTTTTCATCAAATCATCCAATCTTTTTATAATTTGTGTAACGTTATAAATTACTTTTCTTTGTTTTTCTATATCTCACTTTACACGATACTTACTTAATTACACTTTCATATGGTAAATATATTATAAATGTACTTCCAATACCAACTATACTTTCAACTCGAATGTATCCTTGGTGAATTTCTATAATTTTATTACTAACAGCAAGTCCTAGACCCGTACCTGTATCTTTTGTAGTAAAAAAAGGATCAAAAATCTTTGGTAAACTATCCTGATAAATTCCTTTTCCATTATCTTCAATAATAATCTCAATCCCTTTACTCATTCCTTGTGTTGCAACTGTGATTTTTCCGTTTTCTTTAGGAATAGCTTGCATCGCATTTAGTAATAAGTTAACTAAAACTTGTTTAATGAGTTGGGCATCAACAGAAATAGCTCCAATTGATGGATCAAAGTGCTTTTCTAAAATAACAATCTCCTTTTTTATACTCGGTAAAAGTAAAAGGAGTGTATTTTCCACAAGTTCGTTGATATTGGTTGATGTCACATAATGTTTTGAAGGCTTAGCAAAATACAAGAGATCTTCAATTACGACGTTAAGACGATCAACCTCTTTCAATACAATGTCTCCAAAAACTCGAGTAGAATTATCCTTTGGCAATTCATCCACCAAAATTTGCACACTCCCAGAAATAGCTGATAAAGGATTACGTATTTCATGAGCTACACCGGCAGCAAGTTCCCCAACTGCAGCAAGACGATCTACTCTCCTTACACAATCCTCAAAAGCCTTATGTTCTGATAAATCTTTGAAAACTACAACTACACCTAATATATCCTGATTATTATGTAGCATAGAAGTGCTAACACTAATGGGAACAATTGTACCGTCAGAACGAGTAAATTCCAATTCATATCCAATAAAGTTTTTACTTGAATGCAAAGTTTCTTGCAATATATCAGGGACTTTAACATACCTAGAGAAAAGGTTTTTATAATTAATGCCAATCACATCTTTACTTAATCCCATAATACACAAGGCAGCAGTATTTATATCAGTTACCTTTTCATCATTATCAATTGTAATAATTCCATCTACCATGCTTTCCATGATAATTTCTGTATGGGAACGAGTATTCATTAAACTTTGAGCCATTCCATTGATAGCAGAAGCGATCTCTCCAAATTCTCCATTAATCTCTGGAAATCGGTAATTAAAATCCCTACGTAAACCCGATAGTCCCTGAATAATGTCCCGAACCGAATTAGAAACTCTGTTTGCCAAAGTCATACTTATACTTAATCCTGCCACTAGTGCAATAGCCAATACCTTGTACATTGAAACTTCCATATCATTTATCTGATTCTCTATATTTTCCGTCATTTCGTTAGCCCATACGTATCCGATTACATGATTATCTCGAATAATCGGAACCATAGCATTTAAAATATTACCTCTCACCATCTTGCCACTTGCAGTCAAAGGTATCATTTTTTCCATTACTTCACGCCCTAAATGTTCTTCACTTATTGATTGTCCAACAGTTGAGTCATATTCAGAACTTGGTCCATATGTAATAATACAATCGAGATCTTTAGAATAATAACCAGCTCCTACTCCTGGATTTCCTGAAACAATTTTCTCTGTAACCCCTGATAATTTTTGGTTTAGTAATCGTACCTTCTCGTCATGGGAAGCATTCTCAGCTTCTATAGATAATAATGATTCAAAATCACTTTCCATACTAGCATCCAAAGTTCTTGCTATTCCATAGAGCTTACTTTCCTTCTCTGAATTCATAGCTTTTTCCGCACTATGAATTAATATATAGCCACTCCCCATAAGGGGTACTATCGCTGCTAGTGCAAGAATAATCATAAGCTTATAACGCATACTAAAAAGCCTCATCAGAATACCTCCCCATAAACATTAATATTTTAGACATATAATATATCTTATTTTTAATTATTATATGTATCCATTCTCGTGTCAATCAAAAGCAAAGCCTTGCAGCATAATAATTAGATCACCCCACTAAGTAGGTATTTGTATTAAAATCTACTTAGCGGGGTATTTATGAACAAGGTATATTCTTTCAATTGCAATTAAGAACTTCTTAAATCAACTATTTAAACATATTTTCATCCATAAGCTTTAATTCAGGAGATATTATTGGCTTAAACTCCATATGAGCTAGAACATCGTTTTCTAAATTTACTCCTGGAGCTATTTCTTCTAAAACTAAGCCGTCTGTAGTTAACTTAAATACAGCTCTTTCTGTAACATAAAGCACAGTTTGTCCGATGCTTGATGCATATTCGCCACTAAAAGTAATTTGCTCAACAGCATTTACAAATTTCTTAGCCTTACCTTCATTTTCTATTGTTAATTTGCCATCTCCAACTTTTACTTTTAACCCACCTGCTGTAAATGTACCGCAATATATTACTTTCTTAGCATTTTGAGTTATATTAATAAATCCACCACAACCAGCAACCTTAGTTCCAAATTTACTAACATTTATATTACCTGATTTATCACATTGTGCTAGTCCTAAGAAAGCTGAATCAAGGCCACCTCCGTCATAAAAATCAAATTGGCTAGATTGGTCTAGTATACACACTGGATTTGTTGAAGCTCCAAAACTTAATCCACCGGCAGGTACTCCACCTATTCCACCAGGTTCTACAGTTAAAGTCATTTGATCTCCAATTCCTTCTTCATTAGCTACAATAGCTATTCCTTCTGGAATTCCAATGCCTAAATTAGTAACAGCATTTGGTACAAGTTCCTTAGCACATCTTCTTGCTATCACCTTTCTTTCATTAAGTGGTAATGGTTCTATTGAATCTACTGGCACTTTAGTATCTCCGCAATATGCTGGATTAAAGCTTTCACCAAAAGTTTGCATATGATTTTCTGAAGATGAAACAACTATAGCATCAACATATATTCCTGGTATTTTAACTTTTCTAGGATCAAGTGAACTTTTAGCTACTACCTTTTCAACTTGAAGTATTACTATTCCCCCGGAATTTTTAGCAGCTTGAGCCATTGCTGTCGCATCAACTGTTATAGCTTCTTTTTCCATTGTTGCATTTCCATCTTCATCTGCATAAGTAGCTCTTAAAAGCACAACATCTATAGGAAAAGCTTTATATAACAAATATTCCTTATCTTCAATGTTAATTAATTTTACAATATCTTCTTTTGTAACTTCATTAAGCTTACCGCCTTCAATTCTAGGATCTATAAATGTTTTTAATCCAACATGAGTAATTGTTCCCGGTTTTCCAGCTGCAATGTCTCTATATAAGTGAGATATAACGCCTTGAGGTAAATTATATGCTTCTACTTTATTTTCCAAAGCTAGTTTTTGAAGCTTCGGTGTCAACGCCCAATGTCCACCTATTATTTTATGAACCAAGCCTTCATGACCAAGATGATTTAATCCTCTGTCCTTACCATCACCCTGACCAGCAGCAAAAACTAATGTTAAATTATTAGGGACTTGCTTTTCTAAATAATGTTTTTCTATTTGTAACGTAATCTCTTCTGGATGAGCAGATCCAACAAATCCACCCACTGCAACAGTAGCTCCATTTTTTATTAAACCAACTGCTTTTTCTATGGAAATTACCTTTGACTTCATATTAATCCCCTCCATTTCATTTCTTTAGTTAATAGCATTTTGTTTATTTCTTAGCATCTCTTTCTAAGAAATATAGAAGTACTTCTGTTCGTTCCTTTTGTCTTTCATTTAAAAATTCTTGTGACCAATTATAGAAACCTTTTTCACTTTTTGATCCTACATTTCCTGCTTCAACCATACCTTCCATTAACTTAGATGGTTGAGTATAATTACATAAATCTTCAAATAAGTATGAAGATATATTATGGAATATATCTAATCCACCTAAATCTGCACTGCATAATGGTCCAGTAGCTGGAAGTCTTCTCCCATGACCATACTCCATAGCCTTATCTACTTCCTCAGGCTTTGCCCAGCCTTTTTCTACTATATATAAAGCTTCTCTAAGAAGTGCCAATTGTAGCCGATTTCCTATGAATCCTAAGCATTCCTTTTCCATACGAACAGATTTTTTTCCTATATAATCAACCCATTCCATAACTTTTACTATTGTATCCTCTGATGTTTTTTCTCCTGGAACTACCTCAACTAAAGGAATTAATTGTGGTGGATTCCAAAAGTGAGCAACTGCTATTCTCTCAGGATATTTTGTATATTTAGCTATCTCAGTTGGACTAAGTCCTGAAGTGTTTGTTGCTAAAATTATACTCGGTGGACAAATCTCATCTAATTGCTTAAATATTTCTTGTTTAAGCTCTAAATTTTCTGCCAGCGATTCTATTATAAAATCAACATTCTTTGCAGCTTCTTCAATGCTTTTAACTCCTTTTATTTTATCTAAAATTTCTTCACATCGGCTATCATCTAATTTTCCTTCAGCTTTCAAAAGATTTAAACTAGACTTTATACTATTAAACCCTCTTTCTAAACTTTCATCTGTTCTACCATACATAACTACATTTAACCCTGCCTTAGCAGAAAATAATGCTATACCATGTCCCATAGTTCCAGTACCTAATACTGCTATATTTTTTATATTCATTCTTATCATCCTTTCCATATATTTTTTGAATGATTGTATAATTTCATAAACTAAAAAGATTTATAATATTACTTTAATACATGTAGATTTCACATATTTTTACAGATTATAGTTCTAGGCTATTAACTGATAAAAATATGTGTAAATCTGCAATCACTAGATGATTTATAAGTTCTAGATTTAAATTTTACTTTTTAAATTATTAAAATAAAGCTAAACCAACACCAAAGATTAAAGCACCTACAATTAAGGTTGTTACGCAATATCCCATAATATCACGAACTTTTAATCCTGCTATAGCTAAAGCAGGTAGTGCCCAAAATGGTTGTGCCATATTCATCCAAGCTTCACCGTATGCTATTGCCATAGCTGCTTTCCCCATATCTGCACCAAGTGCTTGTGCAGCTGGCATTATAAACGGTGCCTGTACAACCCAGTGTCCGCCACCAGATGGAACAAAGAAATTAATTAATCCTGAACTTAAGAATGCAAATATTGGGAATGTATGAATATTCGATATGCTAACAAAACCGCTAGTAATCATGCCTCCTAATCCTGACAAATCCATCATACCTTGTATTCCAGCATAGAACGGAAATTGTACCATTATGCCAGCTGTTCCTTTTGCTCCATTGACTATAGCTTGCATATAAGATAAAGGACTTCCATGAAGAATAATACCAGCAAAGAACATAATCATATTTACAGCGTTTACATCCATAGTACCATTATGCATGAAGTAATAAACCATATATGAAATTCCAAGAATACCAATTAACCATGCAATAATTTTGCTGTTTTCAACTCGTACAGCAAATGTCTTTTCAGTTGCAATGTCAGTATTAGTAGCCGCAAGTTCATCTGCTGCTAGTAAAGCTGGGTCAATCTCTATAACGTCTTCGTCTTTGGGCATCATCATCCTTGTCATTAAAGGTAATACAATTATTAAAGCAATAGTTATAAAGATATTAAACGGTGAAAAAATAGTTTCACTAAGAGGAATCAATCCTATAGCCTTTTCCATTGGATTCCCTTTAGTTGCTGCTAAAAGAGGAATTGAACCAGATAAACCTCCATGCCAAGTCATAAAACCAATGTAGGCACTTGCAATTAACAAACGATAATCTGTACGTGGTACCTTTTTTGCAACTTCTTTTGCAAGTAAAGCACCAACAATTAGACCAAATCCCCAGTTAATAATATTAGCAACCGCTGCAACAAATGTAACAAGCATAATACCTTGAGCTGGTGTTTTAGGTACACCTGCAATCTTTTCCAAAATACGTTTAATAGGCGGTGAACTAGCTAATGCATTACCAGTAACTAAAATTAGCGCCATTTGCATACCAAATGCTAGAAGATTCCAGAAACTCTTACCCCAAAATCCAATCATATCAATAGGAGTATGGCCAGTAAATATAATACCTGAAACAAACATAATTAACGTCAAAATCATTGCAAAAACAAGTGGGTCTGGAAGAAATCTTTGAACAATAGTTGTAAAAAATTTAGATAAAGATTTTATCATCTTTTTTGCCTCCTTTAAATTTAGTAATGAACAACAAGCTTGTTTAATTCCTACACTTTACTTAAATAGCAATATATGTGCCAAATTTGCCTTTATAGGATTTTAAAAAGAAATTTTAAAATTAATGTCATAAAAAATGGATTTTCACTTGCCTAGAGACACTTAAGCGATTTAAAATTAACCAAAGTTATTGGATTTAAACACAAAAAAAGTTCACACTTATTTTTCTTTTAAAAAACAAGTGCGAACTTTTTGTATGTTGTATGTGCAAAACCATTCACACTTTCGTAATTGGTATAACTACTTTTGCAAGCTAAATACTATCAATAGCGTAAATGATGAAATACATTCCAGTTTCCATTAATAAGACTAAAATAACCCACCACAACACATTTTGTGTTGTCATGGGTTTCATTGTAGAGGTGAAATACGATTTTCGCATCCTCAGCTTACCATATTTCCAATGATTTTTAACGTTTGGACATTATCTGTTTCGATTTTAGTTATCAATATTTTTAGTGGAATTTTTTATCATCTGATATTTTTATCATCATGTATACATTTGTTTTTTATATAAATTCACTCGGATTTTTGCAATTCATTAATCCTGACATAATGCAAATACCATCTGCACCAGCATTAATAACTTCTTGAGCATTTTTAGGTGAAATACCACCAATAGCAAAAACCGGTATATTTACTGAGCTGCATACTGATGATAAAAAACTTAACCCTCTTGGCTCAAGATCTTTTTTACAATCAGTCTCAAATATATGGCCTGCTGTAATATAAGTTGCACCTAACTTTACAGCTTCTATTGCTTCACTTACTGAATGAATAGACACTCCAACTTCATCAAATTCTTCGTAAATATCAAGCTTAGATTTTAAAACATGCAGCGGCAGATGAATCTTTTTACAATTAAGTTCTTTTGCTACATTATAATAAGTATGCAATATACACTCTGTATTATTATTTTTACATATCTTTAATACCTTAGTTGCTAAATCTCTATATTCATTTTCTGATAAATCTTTTTCTCTAAGTACTATACTTACAGACTTAATCACTGTGTTTTTCTCATTCAATAAACATATGTCTTGTATCTGTGTTAAAAAGTCATTATTGCACAGATGACGATTGGTAATTGCTAAGATTTTATACATATATATAATCACTCATAACTGATTGAAGACCTTGATTAACAATTGCATCAGCTATTTCTTCTACTGTACGTGGGTCCGAAATCTCAAATTGTTCGTCACCTCTAGCCTCTTCGTTGTCACTATGGCCACCTATTCCAACTGAAACTCCAGCTGAAATTTTAGTTGCTGCAAGTCCAATTACATTATCACGAAAATTAGCACGTTCACGAGTTGATATAGTAATGTTTGCAAAAGGCAAAAATATTCTATATGCAGTAATTATCTGTAGAAGCTGCTTCTCATGTACATCTTTTGGATTAATTTTATCATTATTGATTATTGGACGTAACCTTGGACATGAAAGAGCAATTTCAGCATGAGGATACTTACGTTGAAGAAGGTGTGCATGAAGTCCTGTTGCAAAAGCATCCTTACGAAAATCATCTAATCCGAGCAGTGCTGCAAATCCAACACCTCTCATCCCACCTTGAATAGCTCTCTCCTGTGCATTAAAACGATAAGGAAAAATACGTTTGTGTCCCTCTAAATGTAATGTTTCATATTTATCTGAATTATAAGTTTCTTGGAATACAGTAACAAAATCTGCACCACATTCATGTAAATATGTGTATTCATCTGAGTTCATTGGATATACTTCAAGGCCCACCACCTTAAAATATTTTCTAGCTATTTTGCAGGCTTCACCAATATAAGTAACATCAGACATACTGCGGCTTTCGCCAGTAAGAAGTAATATTTCTTGTAGCCCAGTACTCGCAATACATTGCATTTCTTTTTCTATTTCTTCTGCATTAAGTCTCGCACGCTTAATTTTATTATAACAATTAAAACCACAATAAATACAATAGTTTTCACAATAATTGGCAATATAAAGTGGCGTAAACATATAAATTGAATTCCCAAAATGCTTACGTGTTTCTAATTTAGCACGCTCAGCCATTTCCTCAATAAGAGGAATACCTGCTGGCGATAATAAAGCTGCAAAATCCTCAATATCTAATACGTCTTTCTTAAGAGCCATAATCACATCTTGAGCTGTATATCTTTCAGAATCATAAGCTTCCATTTTTGAGATAACTTGATCCATAACATTAGATTCAATTACCTCCATACCCTCCATATATTTCATATGGTCAACACGTTGTTCCATTTTTATTTTTCCTCCTTAATCTTCAAGAAATCCAGTTAATGGTGATGAAGCTGAAGCACCCTTATCAAGTACACTACCAAGCCCTGAAAGATACGCGCCTCTTCCAGCTTCTATTGCCTTCTTAAAAGCATTGGCCATAGCTGGAATATTACCTGCTGTAGCAATTGCAGTATTAGCCATAATAGCAGCAACTCCCATTTCCATTGCCTCACAAGCCTGAGAAGGTCGTCCAATTCCTGCATCTACAATAATCGGAAGTTCAATTTCATCAACTAAAATTTTAATAAAATCACGAGTACTTAGCCCTTTGTTTGATCCAATAGGTGCAGCAAGTGGCATAATAGCTGAAGCTCCTGCATTTACCATATCTCTTGCAACATTTAAATCTGGATACATATAAGGCATTACTATAAATCCTTCTTTTGCAAGAATTTCAGTAGCTTTTAATGTTTCATAATTATCTGGCAGCAGATATTTTGAATCACGAATAACTTCAATTTTAACAAAATCTCCACATCCAATTTCGCGAGCTAAACGTGCAATACGAACTGCTTCTTCAGCATTACGAGCCCCTGATGTATTTGGAAGTAATGTAACGTTTTTAGGTATATAGTCTAAAATATTAGCAGTGCCACCTAAATTAGCACGACGTAATGCTAAAGTAATTATCTCAGCACCAGCATTTTCAACTGCTGCATTTATTAAATCAAGTGAATATTTCCCAGATCCTAATATAAATCGTGAATTAAATTCATGTCCACCTATAATAAGCTTATCATTATTATTTTCCATGTTTTCTTCTCCTTTATCTTCTTATTGTTTTACTTTATCTGATGTCTAGCCACTGTAATACTCGCATCTTCTATTAAAGTGCGAGCTAACAGTGGCACGACCCTAGACTAGGTACCCCTTGAGGGTATTAGTTCAACTAACCTTCAGTGGAGATTAAAACTCCCTCTGAAGCTAAGTTTCACTTTATATTTCTTCTATTCCAAGTATTAATCTTAGAACCATATTTGCTTGATGGCCTGCGCAAATAGATACACGTGGAGCCATCAGACCTCTCCCCACCATAGCCCCATTTTCTCTATCACCACACAAATAAAAATTATCTGTTATTTTTTTTGTAATTATTGTATTGCTACTTTCATACCCAGCCATCCCTGAAGCTGACACAATTTTCTTATTTGGAAAACATTCAATAACAGTATTTACAAGCATAGCTTTAGCTGTTGGATTATCAAAAGCTTCACAAATAATCTCATCATCTTCAAATAAACCTTTAACATTTTCTTCTGTAATTTTAACAGTATCAATAGTTACTTTAATAAATGGATTTATTTCTTCAATTTCATTTTTTAATGCATCTGTTTTATATAAGCCAAGATGTTTAATTTTATATTGCTGACGATTTAAGTTGCTTGGTTCTACAATATCAAAATCAATTAAATGTAAGTTGCCTACTCCTGTTCTTGCTAAACTTACAGCTATATTAGAACCAAGACCTCCAAGTCCAGCAATTGCTACCTTGGAAGCTTTAACTTTTTCAAATACATGTGGAGTATGTCTTGCACACATCAAGCTTTCGAATTCATCTTGCGGGGGCATTTTACCTTTTTCAATAAAGCTCACTTCATCATTTTCACTAAGCTTATAGTCGTCAAAAGTTTGAAATCCGTTTAAAATAGATATTATATTTTTTTCATCATCGTAATGCTCTCTGCGTAAATCATGAAGAGTTAAACTATTACTTGTTACTGTCTTACCATTAATTTTTATATTCAAATCAGCCGCCTCCTACAAAACTTACAACTTCTATAACATCACCATCAGTTAATATTTTTTCTTCATATTGAGTTTTAGGAACAATAGAACCGTTACATTCAACTGCAACTAAAGAAATAGTATAACCTTCTTTTACTAAATAATCAGATAATCTCAAATTATCTGCATTGCTTATTTTATTGCCATTTACAGTTATCATAATTCACCTCCCCAAAGTTTTGACGCACAAAAAAGGCCACAAAAAGAACTACACCCGTGGTGGTGTACCCCTTCATGTGACCTTTGTATTAGTCATCAATCTGTAACATATTGTACCAACATAATCATATAATGTCAATATAGTTTTTTGTTTCCTCTACAATACCAAGTTTATGTTTTCTAATCCTTTTATCTCCAATAAGTATCGCTTAATCCATAATTTTTATCTAAATAAAGCACAGAGCCATGAACTATTCCTTTTCCATTTACTATAGCCATTTTTCTTGAATTAATATCTTTAGCATTATTAGTTGAAGTATTTGCTACAGCATTTGCAATAACCTTAAGTAAATCTTTTTCAATCATATTAGGATCTTTCTCAAAAGCAGTCTCAATAACTTTTGATGCATCTGAACTTATGCTTCCATTCTGTACAACTATATCAAAAGCAAGAGCAAAGCCCCTTACTGTCTTTAAATTGTACTTATCACAAATAATCATTGCTTGTCCAATTTTATATGCTTCAGCATCTGATTCAATATCTATAAAGTGTTGATTTTTTGTCAAACTAACCAACTGTGAATACCAAGGCTCAGAAATTGTATTTCTTGAATTATTAATACTCTTTGCCCATTCAAGTTGATTTTCCTTCGTATCAAGTATCATATTATGAATGCTATCATAGTTTGTTCCAAAAATGATTTTCATTTCTTCATTATATTCTCTATCCATTCTATTAAGCAACGGCTGCAAAGTACCTTGTCCAATACACCATTGAAGGTATCCTAAAGATAAACCTTGTCCATCAAAATTACCTGCTATTTGATTAGAATTTGCAACTTCAAATTGCTTACTTATATTTCTTGCAACATTAACTACATCCTCTGTTGGAGAAGTATAATGTTGTATATATGCATCACTTATGTAGGCTATGTTATTGTTGTATAAAATTTTATCCCATACTGTACCATTAGTATCTATGGTGGTACCTAAAATTTCAATATTGTCATAATTATATAAATATCCTTCTACTTCCCCATTTAGGTTAGGAGATGATCTTACTTTTAGATCAATTTGAAGTTCTGGATTATACACATATCCTTTATTATTCAAGGTATATTTTTCAGTTCCACTTTTATCTACTGTTGCTGCACTTACACTAACTCCACCAAATGAAATGCTACTTGCAACAATTAATATACTAAGTGAACTTAAGAGTGTTTTTTTCTTAATTTTCATCTAAATCCTCCATTATAAATATCTTCTATATTTCACAACATAATTATATAAGTGCCATATACTTTCCTCACCTTAAAGCTAGTCATGAGGAAATTAATGCTCACTTAATAATCAAATAATCATTTTATTTTACATCTTTAATAATTTCTTTATTAATTATGCTTGTACTATTTATTTTACAATATAAATATGTCATTATTGTGCCAAGTAAAAAAAACTGTATCAATAAGACTCACTACTAAATAAACCTGCACCTTCTATGATTTCTTGCTCCATAAATAAACTAGAAACTGCTTCTTTATACTCACTCAACTTTTGTGACTTCTTTATTTTTTTAGCATATTTCTTATTATCTGAGAATATGTAAATCATATACCCCAATAGTTCTTTCATTTTAAATATTGCATTTCTATCTTCATTAAATAATTCTATATATTTATTTAAAATTTCATCATGAAAATCTTTCAACACTACTTTATCTATATTAGTATTATTTTTAATCTCATTCATTAATCCTGGATTGGCCAATATTCCTCTTCCTATCATTATTGTTTTTACTTCTGGGAAAGTTTTTATGAATTTATTATTATCGTGAGCAGTGAAAATATCGCCATTATAACATACTGGATTAGTACTTAATGCTAATGCATCTTTAAATACCTCTAAATTAGGTTTATTCCCATAAAAATCCTTTTGTGTTCTAGGATGAATAATTAATTCTTCCATAGGATATTTATTATAAATTTTTATTAACTCATAAAATTCTTCTGGATTATCTTTTCCTATTCTAGTTTTTATAGAAATTTTCATATTATCCATTTTAAATATTTCATCTAAAAACATATCAAGTTCTTCTCTTAGAGCCAGAAATCCTGAACCCCTATTTTTTGAAACAACCGTTCCAGCAGGACAGCCTAAATTTAAATTAACCTCGTTATAACCTAATTGTTGTAATTTACTAGAAAGTGTAATGAAACCTTCTGAATCATTAGTAAGTATTTGAGGCACTATATTCATACCTTTATTATTTTCAGGCAAAGCATCCCTTAATTCTTTTGTTTTAAGACTTCTGCTTTTATTGGTGACAATAAAAGGTGTAAAGTATTTATCAATATTACCAAAAAACTTTTCATAAGTATTTCTATATATATATCCTGTAATTCCTTCCATTGGTGCTAAATAATATTTCATTTAATAACTCCTTTATAAAAACTTTCTAAAAAGTATTATATCAGCTTAATCTTTTCTTATCTACTTCATTAATGAAATTGGATTGTTGCAAAACGGTTGTTTATTAAAAACATTTGTATAAAAGATCTGCTATTTCATATGAATTTTGCAAAAGGGACTGTGCATAACGAATTTTTATTCATTGTGCAACAGCCCCTTCTTTGTTTTTTTAATGATTTTCATTAGTAGAATATTTCTTTTTAGAACAAAATCCTTAAGCTTTAAGTATCTCATGTCTAAAACCTAGATATAATTTCATTTGTACATCTCTAATACAAATTTCACTATTAAAAAGCACTATGAACAAGTAATTAGACTAAAACTAAAAATAGAACCTTTTTCAAGTTCACTTTCTACCCAAGCCTTCCCGCCCAATAGTTCGATTATCTCCTTTACTAATGAGAGTCCCAAACCAGCACCTTCTTTTGATAATTGTCTTGTTTCATCAATTTTATAGAATCTTCCCCACACTTTAGTACAATTTACAGATGAAATCCCTATACCAGTATCAATAATATGTACATAAACATCATCTACATTTTGCTCTGCTTTTACTGTTATACTTCCCCCTGCTGAAGTAAACCGTACTGCATTTGTAATGTAATTAATAATTACCTGCTCTATTAAATCCTCGTCTCCCCAAACCATTGGAAGCTTTTCTGGAATATCTAATATTAATTGAAGCTCCTGATCCTCTATTATTGGTTTAAGCTTCATAACTGTCCTGTTAATAACTTCAGAAATATTTAAATCTTTTCTATTAATTTTAATTTGTCCAGATTCAATTCGTGACAAATCTAAGAGACTATTTACCAATCTGTGCATCCTAAGTGTTTCTTTTAATATAATCCTAAGATATTTTCTTTCTTCTTCCTTGTTTTTTACTACACCATCGAGAATAGCTTCAACATAACCTCGTACTGAAGTTAATGGTGTACGAAGTTCATGAGAAGCATTTGCAACAAATTGCCTTTGTAATTTTTCCAGCGTAACCATTTTATTTTTTTCATCTTTTAAATCATTCATTGTCTTATCTAGTGTTGCCATCATATAGTTAAATGCCTCTGTAAGTTTGCCAATTTCATCAGAAGAATATACTTTGGCTTTCTTAGAAAAATTGCCTTTGGAAATTTCTAAAGAAATTTCAGTTATTTCTTTGATTGGTTTTGATATTGCCATTGAAATAAAATAGCTTACAAAAACTGAAATAAAAATAGCTATAATACCAGCAATAATAACAATCTTAAAAGTTTGCATAATACTATTAATAATATCCGACAGTGGATTACAAACGAAAATAGCTGCTTCAACCTTATCCTCTACATATATAGGCAAGGCCACTGAAAGCACAGGTTCATTTACAAATTTTATTATTCCTTTATTGTAAACTACTTCGCCTTTGAGAGCTCTTTCCACCTGATTACTATTTGGACATAACTCGTCAGCATGAGTTAATTCATCAGTATGGCTTAACTCATGAGATTCACTGGTACTTCCACTAATAATTGCATTGCTTTTATCTACTATCCACATATGGCTAATATTGATTTTATTAAAGTTGTCTACTAGTTCATTAACTTTTTCTATTTCTTTATTTTTAATATAAGGACTTAATATATTAGATATTTCTTTACCTTGGGTAAGAAGCTGTTGTTCTTTTACATTAAAATAATATTGACTAAAAAATATATAAAAAAACAAGCTTACTATTACAATACTAAGAAGCGTAACTAAAGCATATGTTCCTAAAAGTTTGCTAAAAAGATTCTTCTTAATTTTCATTTTTTATTACCTCAAACTTATAACCTACTCCCCAAACTGTATGAAGATATGTGTATAATTGTCCTTTTTCTATCTTTCTGCGCAAGCGCTTAATATGAGTATCAACAGTACGTGAATCGCCTAGATAGTCATAGCCCCATATCTTATCTAGTAACCTTTCCCTAGTAAAAACTATTCCTGGATTATTAGCTAAAAGCCACATCAATTCTACTTCCTTAGGCGTACTTACTATTTTAACTCCACTCACAATGATTTCATATTTAGAAAAATCAATAACAAGCTCAGGAAATTTGAGAGCCTCGCTCTCCAAAGCCTCAGATTTAGTTCTTCTTAAGATTGCTTTCACTCTTGCTGTTATTTCTCCTGGCGAAAATGGTTTAGTAACATAATCATCTCCACCTAGATTTAACCCAAGTATTTTATCAGATTCTTCACCTTTAGCTGATAGCATAATTATTGGTGTATCCATATCTTTTCTTAATTCTTGTGCAACTTGCCAACCATCTTTGAATGGCAACATAATATCCAAAATAATTAAATCCGGATTAATTTTTCTAGCAAGTTCCAATGCTTTTAATCCATCTTCAGCTATCTGTACTATAAATCCCTCCGCTTCTAAATACAATTTTAAAAGTCCTGAAACATTTTCTTCATCATCTACAACTAAAATTGTTTTTTTTACAAAATTACCATTCATTATCCATATCCTCTCTAAATCATATATATATATATCAATTAATAATTTACAAATTTTATATTCATTGTTTATAGTATCATAGAGTTATTCTAATAGCTGTGATTATAATCACCAAAATATATTAACTGCTCAATATCATAATTTCAATATAACTTGTAATTATGCATATAAAATAACCATATCTAATATTCTCATAACTTGAGCAGTTAATGCATTTATTCAAGTTTTGATACTCTATCAAATGGAAATAGAATGAAAAGTGATCTTCCTTTAATATTTTCTAATGAAATAAAAGGATCTTTCCAAGAACGACTATCTAAAGAATGTGCTCGGTTATCTCCTAAAAACAAATATTCTTTATTTGGCACTTTAAATTTTCCTGTTCTACTATCCGGATAAATTACATAGGATTCATCTATTTTCTGACCATTTATAAAAACTGAACCATCTTCTATGATTTCAACTGAATCATTTGGAAGCCCAATAACTCTTTTAACCATTGTTTCTTGAAATTCTTCAGAGTAAAAGACCAATATATCACCTTTTTTAATTTTATTGACATTATGTATTCTTGTTGTAATAATTTTATCTTTTGGTTTTATAGTTGGGTACATAGATCCACTTGGTACTGAAATTACAAAGAAAATGAACTTATTAATCACTACCGCAATAATCACCGCAAAAGCTATTACAAACATCCAATCCTTCATAAAATTTCTAATCTTATTCACAGTTTCTCCCTTCAATTCTCTATTAATTTTTGTTAAAGAATATAAAAAATTACCCTCCTCGGATAAAAAACCGAGAGAGGGAATATAGTATTTCTTATTTAGGTTATCTTTATTTTGAAGCCTTTTTATGATAAGCAATACCCAATACTACAGTTGTAAGACCAAATACACCTGCTAAACTCCATGGAATCACTGGTAAAGTTTCTGCTTCATCATGACTTTTTTCAAGACTCGCAGCTTCAGTAGAGTGACTTACTTCAGCACCGTGAGCTTCGTGACCTTCTTCTTCTCCTTCAGCAAATTTGAAGTAACTTACATATGCTTCGATATATTCCCTACCTGCTTCAACATCATTTATATCATAGTCCTTTAGATCCATTACTTTTTCAAATCTTTCTTTAAGTTCAGGCACTTTATCCTTTTCTACCAAGTTTTCTATAGGAGATAAGTTGCCAACTTCAATACTCTTATCTGCTGCCAATACTTTTTCATCAATAGCAGTTCCTGAAGGTTTCAAACCTGTAAAAGGTGCGCCTTCTGCTGTTCTGTGAAGTCTAATTAAATTTTCAAAGAAATAATTTTCAGAAATCTCCTTAGCTTCTGGGCTCAGATCTTTGGTTTTCATACTAAGGTCAAAGATTTCTGATATTTCCTTTTCATTTTCTGGGGTAACCCATTTTAACACATAGTTAACATTATTGCTCTCAATTGCTTTTTTCCCATCTGCTACAGTAGGACCATCCATTGTATCACAGTGAGCACTAGCCATTGTAGGCACAGCCACAAGAATAGTTAAAGCCATTAAAATTGATGCCATGGTTTTTGATTTTTTAAATTTTATCATTAAATTTGCCTCCTAAAATATAATTTACTATTTAATTTAAGATATTTATCTAATATCTAGCTCTGAGCATATTTATATTTTAAGAGGTATCCTTGAACTACATAGGGACTATTTGTGAACTTTTTTGTTCATTTTTCTTTAATTAACTATAACAATTGATATACATAGTATTTTTAAACAATAAAATAAAACTCACCGAAATCCAAATTTTGGATTGTAGTGAGTTTTATGGTAATGCCTTATTCTTTTCTCAAAATATCTAATGTATGTCCACTTGCTCCTAGCAGTTCTGGTCTTTCACACGTTGAAAAATGATAATTCATAAAAAGTTTAAATGTATCTTCATCCATAGCATTCAAAACAGGTCGCATATAATTAGCTGGTCCATCTGCTGCAATTAATTTTATTCTTTGCATTCTTACTTCATCATTTAACTTATTAATATCTTCAATCCTTACATAATCATATAAGTCTTCTGGTTCCGATATAACATGAAAATCATCACTAAGTTTCCCATTATCAATACATGCACGAATATTATTTTCCTTAAAACCATATGTTAATACACTAAATTCATTCATACAATATGCGATTAAGATAACACCGCCATGCTTAGTTACTCTTTTTGCCTCTTGTAGCACTTTTACTTTATCCTCAAATGTATATAAGTGATACATTGGTCCAAACACCAACGTCATGTCAAAAGTATTTTCTGAAAATCTTGATAAATCTAATGCGGTTCCTTGCATTGCTTTTACTGTACTTCCTTTTGACTTTAAAACACCTAGATTATGCTTCACAAGTTCAATGGCAGTAACATCATATCCTTCATTTGCTAATTGTACAGAATATCTGCCTGTCCCTGCACCAACATCTAAGATTTTTTCATGATTATCTCCTAGATAATCATGAATATACTTCATAGAAGTTAAAAACTCAACCTGTGCATATTTTCTCGTTAATCTCTTGTCCTCACAAAATTTATTGTAGTATTTTTCCAACTCCATTGTCATCTTCTTATGTACCTCATCTATTATATATTTGAAATTATTAAATACAAAAATTGTTCTTTTTGTAAACTTAAATTCCGATAGTCTTCACTCTTTAGAGCAAATCAACACTTTTTCTGCACCAAGTATTGATTTTTTCTTTTCAATATTAATTACTTTAAACTATAAATCCATATAAAGCAAGATTATTTATTCTTTTGGTAGCTTCATATTCTTCCCATTACGTTCTCTTTACATTCTAACAAATATTATACTATATTTCAGTTAAAATATGAATAATTTTGGTTCCACCATAATAATCATTAGAACTTTTCATTTCTGTATTTTATTAATTTCTCTACATTCTTTAAAAATTCGTTAATTTCAGCCTCATTCATATTTGAATAACAAACATATGGATTTTTCATTATCCTATTTCTTTAGAAGGCGACTCAACTAATTCCACAAAACTCCAGGTTTTTCCTCTATCCTCTGATTTGTACTTTGCCATAACAGTACCTCCCTTGAAATCACCTTGTTCCCCCTGTCCTACTAAAAGAAACAATTGGTCATCTTTAACATAAGGAGTTTCTGGTTGGATAAAAGGCTCAAAGATGACGCCCATCCATTCTTCCTTATGAACAGGCAGTATTACTGGCTCAAAGGTTTTACCTCCATCTTGTGTTATATAAAAATTAGTATCCGCTCCTTCCACCTTTGGATAACTCATAAAGCCCAAATTTTCATCTACAAAACTTGCTGACTGTAAAAGCCAGGTGCTAGGTCCAGCCCCCATCTCTTTCCATGTGTCACCACCATTTGTTGTTTTATAGATTATTTGTCCTTCTTGAGACATAGTTCTTCCACCTGTTGCAATGACATAACCTACTGTAGCTGTTGGAAAACTGCAAAACTTCACTCTTGTACTATCTAATGTTTTACTTATTTCAGATGTTTTCCAAGTAATTCCCCCATCCTCTGAGTGGATCATCATAAGAGGATTTTCCCTAGTGCCTCCATAGGCAAAGGCAGTTTTTTCTGGTGTTATCACATAGCTTTTTTCCTGCAACTTATTATAATAAGGCTTTCCGTCTCCAACTGCTACCAAGGTCTCCAGTGGAATTGGCACTTCTTTCCATGCACTTCCATTATCATAGCTTACATAGACGATTCTATTTTCTATCTTATAGGTATATTGCTGATTTTCATAAGGAATTTCAGCTTCATATTCATGTTTATACTCGTCTCTTTCTTTCTCACCGCTAATTTGATATCTTTCTAAATCATATCCAGCAGGTCTTTGTAATTTGGTTGCAGTGTAAGTGAAAGTTCCTTCTGGGTTTGTTTCTTCTTTAAACCATAAAACCCATTGACTTTTAACTTTGTTTTCATCCACAACTCCATCCCAATTATAAGCACTTCCTTCATCTAACTTCTTTGTAACAATGGAAAAGTCAATTTGAATTACATTAGTTTCTTTAACTTCAATACCATCAATAGAATACTCAATTAACCTTTGATTCCTAGGCACGAATTTCCCACGATATTGCTCAGTATATGCTTCAAGCCACTTTGTTCCAACTATAGTAAGATCTTTGGTATTAACTTCGACAGAGAAGCCTTCTGGTGATTGAAACTTAACCTTACTTTGCTGGTATTTATAATAACCTAAATAACAAGCAGCTAGAATCAAAATAGCTGCACAAAACATTGTCCCTACCCTGTATATTTTCTTTCTCGGTTCTTTATTACTATCTACAAACATATATTTATTCTCCTTAAGAACAGTTTAAATCATCATTATCCTTTAGCCTAATAAAATGCAGAAATTTATTTCTTCTTTCTCTTTCTATCTCTAGACTTCATAAAACTCCTTAATAATATAATTAATCCAGTTAGAGCAGCTCCGATTACCAATATTGGAAACACTATATAAATACATATAATGAATATCTCAGCCTCTTTATTCCACTCCAATTTTACCACTCTCCTGCCTTAATTTTAGAAATTTTGGTGTCTCTTGGAACCTATGTGAATAATAAAAAATCAGTGTTTTGTGCATATGTGTTATTTCCTTTCGTAAGATTCAGATTTATCGGTTGTTTATACTTTTTACTCATTCTTGAAACGTTGTAGTTTTCATTAGTCAATACTCAACTTTTCAATTCCCTGCTTTTCATCAGACACGAAAAATATATGTTTACCCTTATTGCTCTCATAAATAAAATCTTTTAAACTTTTGCTTGAATAAACAGAGAAATCTCCTACAATTGCAATTTTAACGTTGTAATTAACGAACTTCTGCAAAATTTCTCCGGCGAGTCTAGTACTTAAATCAAAGAATTCCTCAACTATTGCTGATTTATTTAAAAGTATTCTGTAACAGCCTTTCTCGTACCATATAGTAGCCATTAAATCTAAAGCAGACTGAACATCCGTAATCAATACTTCTTCACTGTTAACAACAGCAATTTCGAATTTAGGTTTTTGTATAATAGTTATATTCATAATTTCCTCCTTGATTATCAATAAGACAGGCTATAAAGTAGAGTTACCAAAACCTTTGTGTGAAACTTCCTGAGCTACAACATGAGCAGTAAAAATTGATTTTTTATAAATTATCAGTTTCCGTAAGTATAGAAACTGTACTCAGTATTTCTTCAGTAAACTTTATTTTTCCCCACAGCATAATTTTTAGTCTGTCTTCTTTTTCATTATATTTCATATTTATTGTTGAACTGCCTAGGCTTGGATCTTTACTGTTCATAACTGCAATGAGAGTATTGGATATTCGCATATACTGTTCTTTACCTATTCCATTCACTTCTATCACTGTTGAGATATTTATTTTAGGTCTCACAACACTAGAATTTATTTCACTTGCTGAAATTTTTATTTCCTCATCTATTTCTGTTTGTTTATTATCAGCATTAACCTTTTGTTCCATGAAGGCATTCAAATCCTGACTAGAAATTCTCCACTGCCTTCCAACCTTGTTTGCACCAAGTTTTCCTTCTGTGATAAATTTTCTAATTGTCTTATGATGCATACCTAGTATCTCTGCAACTTGATCAATATTATAAAACTTGCCTTCCATAGTAAACTACCCTTTCAACACTATAATTTATTTTTATTATATGCAATTTTATTACTAAAGTCAATTTTTTTATTGGATTTTAATATACTTTAATGTATTTTGTTGTACTTTATTGATATTAGCATACATTGATATCATATTTTCAGGTCAATAGATTTCTTTCGATCTGTCATCTCAACAAGTATGCTGGACGTATGAAAAAGCAGCCCTTATTGAGCTGCTTTTCTAGTCTTCATCTTTTAGCAATCCTTCAAACCATTCTACATTTACTAAATGATGAGAACGTGAATTTTCCAACATTTTTCTAAAATAAGTAGGGATAGTTTCATTATGCTCAAGAGATTGTTCTAATAAAGATATTTTCTTTTTAGTTTGTTCGATTTGTATTTCTATTAGTTTTGTTAGCTCTTCGCTTTTATATTCATTGGCAAATAGCAATGCTGCATAAAAAGATAAATTTATATAATCTGTTTTAGATCCATACTTGTACATCAGATTTTCAAATTCTTTATCCCCTAGTTCAGTGATTATGTAATTATTGGTCTCTCTATTATTATCTGATTGGTTAACTTTTTTAATATATTGTTTTTCTTCTAATTGTTGAAGATTGTAGTAGAATGACCCTTTAGTGAAATTTACTATATATTTATAGTGTCTCTCTTCCATTAAGGCTAATAATTCGTACCCATAAGAACCTGGGTTTTGTTTTAATAAACCTAAAATTAGTAATGGTATCAAAAAAACACATCCTTTATATTCTTTATTAAAATTATATTAATAGTTATTTCATAATTATAAGATTTAATCATTGTTAATTTGCATTAGTCAGTTGCATTAACTATCACTTTTTTTCTATCTATAAGGTTTAATCATTGTTAGTTTGCATAACTTGAGATACGAATTCCTCATATGATATTTTTCCTAATGCAAAATCCATACTTTTTATATATATCTTTTCTGCTTTGGTATGTGATCTATCATTATTTAGATTTAGCAACTCATTTTCATTAATTAATGGCTTTAATACATGTTGCTTTTTAGAAAATGCTTCAAAATACCGTAAACCAAATTTTCTTTGAGACATTGCATCAATATGAATACCATCAGGATTAGAAGTTAAACCTGAGGCTGTGACAAAGTAACAATTATCTTGTTCAAAAGCAAATTTTTGTAACTCTTGATTAATAAAGTTATATTCAGTACAGCTTTTCCCAAATCCTTCTTTGCCTAAAAAGTCTCCTAAACCTCCAATAATAATTGGAATATCTGGAGCATTAAGCTCCTTTCTAAGAGTCTCAATAATTAAAAGTAACTTTTTATAATATACTTTGTAGTTACCATTAACACTATCGCTTTCTCCTTGATGCCATAGAATTCCTGTAAGCTTGCTACTTTGCATAGCAAATTTAGCTTCAGATATTGCATGCCTAAAAAGTACTTCGTCTACAGCCCACTCATCCAGTGTGCTTCCACCTTCAGCACAAGGAATTAAACCAATAGTATCTTCTTGGTTTTGACGACTCAATGTATCTGCAAATGAACCGGCGAGACTTATTCCTGAAACAGGACGGTCATAATTGATGGGCTCTGTCATCATTTGCCATCTACCATTACGCAACATTTGTATTCTTTCATTATAAATTGGGGCTACCTCATGAATAAACCCACGCCCAGCCATATTTGATTGTCCTATCATTAAAAACGACTTAATCATTTTTTTCATCCTTCCTCTTTATTTAACACTTACAAAGAAATGTCTTCAGTTCTCAATAAATGTTAAGTAATTACTTATTTGTTTATTTAATTTTTTAGCCATTACAGGCAATATATTTGTATTCATCTTCTGACCACCTCTTTAATAGTGAGTTATTATTAATTCACTACTTCAGTAGATTTTCCAGATATCAAAAACTACTAAGTTTATCATTAGTCCAATTAGACTAGTGATACTTAAATATTATAGTCTAATTAGACTAATTGTCAACTGTATTTTTTTAGAAGTAAAGCCAAGATATATTTTAGACCATGCAGAAAATACTCATTAATTAACTCACAAAAATATTTTCCCTTATTTATTATAAAAAAAGGGCTAAGTCTCTCTAGCCCTTTGATATCACGCTATTTTCTATCTATTGTGACAACACACTCCATGTGTGTTATTAGAAAGATGATACTAATACACAATTTTATTAATCTTGTTGAAGGTGTCTTTTTAGGTGGAACGGGGGGTTGTGAGTTTATACATTTTCGTAAATTTTTATTCAGTTTTACCGACAGTGTTCTACAGACTGTACATAATATACTCTCCTAACTGTAACTATAACCCCAATTAAGAAAACTACAGATAAGAATAACATAGCAGCTGGCCAAATACCAAAAGCATCTTTAATTGTAGAACTATTATTTTGTAGATTTGGAACAATAAAAAACAACCATCCTATAAACAAGACTGGAATTACTTGTGGCATTAGACGAAGATAATATCTCCAAGTAGGATGTTGTTTTCGTTTATTCGACCACTCCTTACTCCTCAAAATACCCTTGATACCTAATATCAAGTATATTAGTGTAATGAAACCAAGTGATAAATCAATTATCTTAGGCCTAGGAGCTTTAGTATCGGGTATTTGTCCTTCAGTCAATTGAATAATTCCTGAACTAATTTCATATGAGTGTTCTAATGTAGTTGAAAAGCTATTAAGCATCACAGCTACAGCATATCCACTAGAAGGTACAATATCTTGTTGTGCTTGAATAGTAGATAACGCCCCACTATGAGAAATACGTGTTGGTTTAATATTTTGTGAACTTAAAGACCAGCCAAGGCCATATTTTAGGCTTCCAGGTTGAGGAGAATAGGATTCTTCTAGCAATGATTTTGAAAGCAACCTTTCTCCATTCATATTTTTTCCCTCATTGGTGTGCATGGAAAGCCATTTTCCCATGTCAGCTGCTGTTGAAATTACACCACCAGAACCAGCAAACATTTGTTCAAGCTCTGACCAAGGAAGTGCAGTACCATATGCAGTTATATATCCTTGAGATAACCCTTTTACAGGATCACCTGAGTTTATGGCTGATAGCGTATCATCCATTCCTAATGGAGAAAATATCCTTTGCTTAAGATATTGTGGAAATTCCATACCGCTTATTACTTCTACTAATCGAGCAAGTATCCAATAATTAGCATTACTATACAAATATTTATCTCCAGGTTGCCAGTTAAGTTTCCAGTCATGTAGACGGTCCACACCTGCTTTTAAGGTATTGGCTGGTGGCACAATCGTCGGGCTTGGAATCCCTGATGTATGACTTAACAAATGCCTTATTGTAACTTTTTGCAATCTAGTATCATCCATTATAAGTTCTGGCAAATACTTAACAACTGGATCATCCAGATTAATTTTCCCTTCATCAACCAATTGCAAAACTGAAAATGCAGTGAAGGATTTGGATACAGAACCTATTCTCATTAATGACTTTTCTGTTAAGGGTTTACCTTCAGAATCATGACCATATCCTTTTTCGTATACTAATTTGCCATCTTTTACGATTGCAACGGATGCCCCAGGCAGTCCGTTACGTTTTATATAGTTAGTGACAAACTCATCAATAGCTTCATTTTCTATAATTGTATCAGCATTAACTGATAAAGGATAAAACGCTAATGGAATTAAAAATGTTATTAGTATAAAAATAATATATAGTCTTTTTCTCATTTCAAAATCTCCTATCTATTGTAATTATAAATCTGAAAGTGACCAGCAGCATTCTTATAACATATCTTTTCAAACCTATCTTATTAAGTCCAACTGCGAAACTTATAGCATCATCGGGGAAAATGGAAGAAATAATAGCAATATAATTAGTAGTTCCCCTTTCTTGGATGAAAAATACTGTTCGTACTTATCTAAGATTTTAGAACTTACAAATATCTCTATAAAAGTTCTCCAAATCTTTTTCACCATACCACTCAATATATTTCTTAAATTCTTCAGCTGAAGACATATAATTTAAAATACCGCTTGATTTCATATAAATAAATATTCCTATGAGTCCAACAATAACTGCTAGTAGGTAAAAGCAAAGTTTTAATTTATCCTATGCTCATTTTTTATAGAAATAAAAAAATGTGAATTCCGAAGAATTCACATTGATTGTATAATTAAATTATGCTACTAAATAAATCATACATTAAAAATTATAATGAGTTTAATAGTTAAGATCGAGTTACTGACTGATACGGGCCACCTAATTGTCAACCAAGCGGATCACATACTTAAATTCCTGAAAAATAATGACTAATTATACAAAGACATAATAAACAAATACATTAGCGTATCGGCTTTCAGCGTATTTGTTTATCTCTTCGTAAAAATAATCTCATTAAATAAATAAATTCCCCCAAACTATTGGAATTCATTATGATTCATATCCAATTGTCTCAAGCCATTTTGTAACCTCTTCCGATTGAGCAGTTCCATTTACAGCAATACCAGGTAGAATATTGGACTTTGGGCACTCCCTAGCTATATGATTTTCAATTTGGCCAAATCCACCGCCTCCATGAGTACAAAATGGAATTACTGTTTTCCCTGTGAAATCGTGTGCTCTAAGGAAACTCAGAACTGGGGGGGCTAATGTTTTAAGCCAGTTCGGTGAACCTATAAATATTGTTTCATAATCTGCTATGGGCTCACCTCCAGATATTAACTTGGGGCAAAATCCTCGAGAAATTTGATTTCTTACTTCTTTACAAGCAGTATTATAATCAAAAGAATAATTCTTATCAGGAATTAATTCTCTTATATCACCACCAGTCTGGATTGCTATTTCTAACGCTAAATTCGCTGTGTTTTGAAAAAGAGAATAATAAACAATCAGTGTTTTGCGCATATATGTTATTTCCTTTCGTAAAATTCCGACTTATCTGGTCGTTTATAAATGATTCATGCCATATTTAAATATGAGGAATATAATTAAATCTGCTATGGATACTAAACTATTAGCTTTTAATTATAAATATATAATACACTATGACCTTACGTCATAGTCAAGTATAAATTTCAGCAAAATCCAAACCTTAGCGCAAAAATCATCTCAATATTCACTAGGGGGTCTTGGAATTCAGCTAATTTATACTATTACGCTAACATGCAGAGTTTATAGTTTATTTATACTCTTTCATTAACTGATCTAAACCAGCTTCTGATGTTAACTTTTCAAGATTATTAAATATCTTCTCTTCATCCCAGTTCCACCAATGAAGCTTTAGCAAAAATTCAACCGTTTCATCGCTAAACCGTTTCTTAATAAATTTAGCTGGATTCCCACCATATATTGTATAAGGTTCAACATTTTTTACTACAGTTGAGTTAGTAGCAATAATCACGCCATCACCAACCTTAACCCCTGGCATAATAGTTACATTTTCACCTATCCATACATCATTGCCAATCACTGTATCTCCCTTAAAAGGCAACTGTTCTACTGTTGGAGTGACTTTTTCCCAGCCACCTCCAAAGATATTAAAAGGATAAGTTGTAATCCCATCCATTCTGTGGTTTGCTCCATTCATGATAAACTTAACACCCTCTGCAATTGCACAGAACTTGCCTATTATAAGTTTATCCCCCAAGAATTCATAATGATGCTCTATATTATCGTAAAATTTCTCAGGAGATTTTTTATTATCACTATAATAAGTATATTCTCCAATCTCAACATTAGGTTTTTTAGGCAGGTTATTTATATAACAAACCGTCTTTATATTTTCATTTGGATATAGCTTTTTCTTGTCTGGTCCTATCATAGAGTACTCATTCCTTTCAGCTTTTTATTTTTTCATAATTAATTCATATTTTTATATGAGAACTACAGGATTTTTAGTAGACTAACTGCCCTATTTTGTTTGACTCTTCAGCAAACCATATTGCTCCATCTGGTCCAAGAACAAGGCCATGTGGTTCTGAACCTGGTGTAGGAATTTCATACTCTACAATCTTTCCACAGGATGTAATCCTTCCAATTTGATTACTTCCCCACTCTGTAAACCACAATTCTCCACCTACACCAGATACTATTGCATGTGGTTTAGCATTTTCTGTTGGTATCTTATATTCAACAATTTCACCTGATGTAGTAATTCTCCCTATTTTGTTACCCATTATTTCAACAAACCAAAGTGCATCATCATTATCTGAACAGATTCCTACTGGTCCAGAGGCCTTAGTTGGAATATTGAATTCAGTTATATCTCCATCTAAGGTAATTCTAACTATCCTGTTACCTTGATTCTCTGTAAACCAAAGTGCATTATCAGGTCCTTCTATAATCATTGAAGGAAATGAGCCTTGAACAGGTAAATTATATTCAGTAATTTCTCCATTATCTGTAATCCTTCCAATTTTATTACCAGTAATCTCTGTAAACCACATTGCGCCATCAGTTCCTAATGCTATTCCATATGGTCCTGATTTCTCCATTGGAAGTTTATACTCATTTATCTTTATATTCATCTATTCATCATCCTTTAATTTTTTATCAAAACAAAAAACCTTTCCTAACTATAAAGTTTCGGAAAGGTTATAAGTATCACCATGTATATAATTAGCACGAAACAACTATTCTAAAACAAGAACAGTTTATGCGTACTCTATATATACAAGTTAAATATGACACAATTATAATTCTATCCAAAACTTATAGTAGTTTAGATTAACACAAACTAACATGTCCTTATAACTATGGACATGCCAAATTCTATCTATACTACTGCAATTTCTATAACCTGGATAAAATTATATAATCATTTTAACTAATCACCTCATAATATTTCATTTTTATGCACATAGATTATAAGCCTTTTGAATAGCATAAGTCAAGAAGTTACCCAGCCCAAACCTGTTGTGTTTAAACCCTAGCTAATTATTCATATATTTTTTAAATACCCTTCAAAATCTGTAGAAAGACAAACTGGATTAGTTGTTTCATTTTTAGTTTTCCCATCAATAACTGCTTTTGTCATAAGCATAAGATTTTTTGCCCCATCTTTTGAAAATCCTACTTGCAACAATGTATTTTCCCACTCTTCAGGCAGCACTTGCTGCAAATCAACATTTCTGTTTAATACATCTTCAAATACTTTGGCTATATCCAAAGAACTATAAGATCTAGGCCCAGTTATCTCATATATTCTCTGTTGTGGATTTTTGTGCACAATTATATCTGATAAAAATTCAGCAACGTCTGCTGGTGCAATCATAGGCACCTTCATATCTGGTGGGAAAAAGGTTGGCAGTATTCCATATTCCTTAACTGATTCTAAATATCCAAGCCAATTGCTAAAATAATAAGAAGGTCGGACATAAATTTGTTCAACATCATCAAGATCAGAGAATATATGCTCTAACATATATGACGCCATTAGATTTCCTGTTCCAGATTCATGCTGTGCTCCATTAGATGATAATCCCACTATTTTAGTAATCTTGGATGATAAAATTGCTTGTCTATAATTATTTAAAACTATTTGAGTTTCATTTAAAAAATTCTCGCATTGAGGATTTTCAGGTGTTAGTAGAAAAACCGTATTTCCTCCATGAAAGGCTTTTTTTAAGGCCTGTAAATCAAAATAATTTGCTATAGCAACCTCAACATCCTTATCTTTCAATTCTTGTTCTTTAAAATTATTCCTAACAATAGCTCTTACCGGCTGACCTTTCTTTAAAAGATTGTCAATAAGCATTGAACCTATCTGTCCTGTTGCACCTAATATTATATTCATGTTACTCCTCCTAATTATATAATATAAATAATTGTATAGTTTTGCTTATACGATTCATCATATCAGCTAAACCGTACTTTGCTTGACTTTCCGTTAAGGCTAGTATAAATTATAAACATGTCAATAGTTGTCATGTTATATTTAAAATCATTTTTGGTATTTAATAATTCTCATGGAGGAATTTTATGACAAAAACAAAGTTGCTATTCGAACTGATCATGTACGTAAATACTAAAAGGAGCTTCACTGCTCAAGATATTGCATATGAATTCAATATATCTGTCAGAACTGCACATAGATATTTGATGGAGCTCAGCGATTTGGGTGTTCCTTTGTACACTGAGCAAGGAAGAAATGGCGGCTATCGCATATTAAAAAATAGACTTCTTCCTCCAATAATATTTGATGAGAGCGAAGCATTCGCTATTTTTTTTGCTTTTCAGTCGCTTAAGTATTATAAGTCATTACCATTTGATGTAAATATTGATTCAGCTTCTAGAAAGTTATACATTAGTCTTCCTGATGATACGAAAGGTAAAGTGGATCGTCTAGAATTAGTTTTATCTTTTTGGAATCAGAAAAGAAGCGTTTCTTCTCCATTTTTGACTGATATTATTGAAGCTTCTATAGAGAACCATGTACTAATCATCGAGTATCTATCAAAATCAGAAAATAAAGTCAAAAAGGTCAAACCAATTGGCGTGTACGCATATAATGGACTTTGGTACATGCCAGCTTTAGATATGGAAAATAATTCAGTTCGTTTATTTCGAGTTGATCGAATCCTATCATTAGAGAACTCTAAAATAATTCATAATGTTCCAATAAACTTAGCAGATTGGCTTAATAATCATAAAGTCAACATACCAGTTCGATTATATGTTAAGTTAACAAGAGAAGGGGTGCGGCAATGTCGAAGTGAACCTTGGTTAGAACCTCATATCACTATAATCAATCCCAATCATGGCTATATTAATACAGAAATTGATAAAGATGAGATTGAATTTATTTCTAATTATTTTTTTCAATTAGGTGTAGATGCAAAAGTAATTGAACCACAGGAAATTATAGATAATATTAAACAACGAGCACATAATATAATTAATCATTATCAGTAAACTATTTTCCCCGCAAACGCGGGGATTTTTTATAGGTAGCTAGCATTAGTGGTTCCATTTCATTCATTATTGTCTAGTTTCCATTTTCTTACGATTATGCATTAATTGTAACATATTTGAAGCACTGCCACCACGCCATGATTTATGGTGGCAGTGGAATGACAACTTTGTCATGTGACATACTTGTCATATAAAATAGTTTATGCTATGATGTCCTCAAGAGGAGATGATATTGTGCCAAAAAATACTTTTAAAAATTTAAATAAAGATAAAAAGCAAAGAATTTTCGATGCTGCTATAAAAGAATTTTCTACTAGTTCTTTCAGCGATGCATCTATTAACCAGATTATTAAAGTTGCTGGAATACCCCGTGGAAGCTTTTATCAATACTTTAATGATAAAGAAGACCTCTATATCTATATGATAGAAGAAATTTCAAATCAAAAGAAAAAGATTATTCCTGAAAAAGTTTTAAATCCAGATGTTGATTTTTTTGAAACTTTTCTGCAAAAAACTAAAGATTCACTTGAACTTGGCAGAACTAAACCTGAGTACACCAAGATAGGTATGCTTATGCAAATGGATAATTGTGAATTTATCGCAAAATTCCGTACTGCTTCCATTGAAAAGTATAGAAAACAACTAGAATATGATAAAGAGCGTGGGCTTATAAGGCAAGAAGTTAATACTGATGTAGTTTTAAATATGCTTTTCTCATATACATTGGAAGAATATTTCAAAAGTGGCTTTAATGAAAATGAATATTTAAATAAGGTTAAGGATGCTATAAGCATAATAAAAAAAGGAATCAAAGATAATTAAGGGTTAATAATAAAATTAGTGAAAGAAATGCTTATGCTGTACGTTCTAGTGCTACAGCAGAGGATTTACCAACGGCCTCATTTGCAGGACAGCAAGATACGTATTTAAATATTATGAGAAAGCCTTCTATTCTTAAGCATATAAGTAAGTGCTGGGCATCACTGTTTACAGATAGAGCCGTAATCTACCGTATGCAAAATAACTTTGACCATAGCAAGGTTCAGCTATCTGTAGTTATTCAAAAAATGGTGTTTCCTCAGGCTGCAGGAATTATGTTTACAGCTGACCCTATTACATCTAATAGAAGAATAGTATCTATTGATGCCAGCTTTGGACTTGGCGAGGCATTGGTTTCAGGCCTTGTGAATTCTGATATTTACAAAGTGCGAGAAAATGAAATTATTGATAAAAAAATTTCTACTAAGAAACTTGCTATTTACCCATTAAAAGAAGGTGGAACTGAGGAAAAAGAAATTGAAGGCGAACTTCAAAATATGCAGACCCTAACAGACAATCAAATTTTGCAGCTTGCCCAAATGGGTCGAAAGATTGAGTCTTATTTTGGTCGTCCACAGGATATTGAATGGTGCATTTATGATGATAAATTCTATGTTGTTCAAAGTCGTCCAATCACCACTCTATATCCTGCACCACAAGTTAATGATAATAAAAACCATGTTTATTTATCCTTTGCTCATAGACAAATGATGACAGAAGCCATGAGGCCCCTAGGTTTAACCTTCTTTCAAATGTTATTTGAACAGTTTGGAATAACAGGAAATATGCCTGTAATAGGTGGAAGATTGTATATGGATATATCCCATGATCTTGCTTCACCAATAGCAAGAAAGATTTTTATTGGCAGCGTAGATAGAGTGGATGTTTTAATGAAAAGTGCGCTTATAAATCTTCAAAAACGAAAAGAATATATTAAAACACTACCTAAAGGAAAAACATCTTTAAGTATGGGAGAAGGTGCACTCTCTTTTGGACTTCAAATGCTAAAAGAATATCACAGAAATGACCCAGATGTTGTTGAAAAACTCATAGATGAAAATGAAACATTGCTTAAGAGTAAGGAGAATGAGCTCTCTTTTGTTTCTGGAGAAGAACTCTTTGATTTCATTTTAAAGGACATGAAGAATCTAAAGGATGCTGTTTTTAAAGGCTATGGAGTGTATTTTGCAGGAGCTTATGCTTCTGACTGGATAAACAGAAATATGAAAAAGTGGATTGGAGAAAAAAATGTGGCAGACGCCCTCGCCCAATCCGTATCAAATAACGTTACTTCTGAAATGGGATTAGAGCTCCTTGATGTAGCAGATGTAATAAGACAATATCCAGCTGTAATTGAATATCTTGAACATGCAAAAAGAGAAAGTTTCTTTGAATATTTAAGTAAAATAGATGGAGGTAATGTTGCTAGCGATTCAATTCGTGGTTACCTAAAAAAATATGGTATGCGTTGTTCTGGAGAGATTGATATTACTAGAACAAGGTGGAGTGAAAACCCAATGCTGCTTGTTCCAATTCTACTTAGCAATATTAAGAACTTTGGACCTAATGCACACAGTGCTAAATTTAAACAAGGACTCCTTGAAGCCAAACAAAAAGAAGAAGAAATATTAATCCGCTTGAAACAGTTGCCTGGTGGTAATAAAAAAGTTAAAAAGACAAAGAAAGCCATAAGTATTTTACGTAACTTTGCTGGATATAGAGAGTACAATAAATATCTCATAATTTGGTATATGTGGATTATAAAACAAGTATTACTCAAAGAAGCGGAAACCTTAAGACAAAATAATATTATCAAAGATATAAATGATATATATTATCTGACATTTGATGAGCTTAGAGAATTGGTTAAAACAAGACAAGTTGACTACAGTCTAATAACTAAGAGAAAAGAAGAATACGAAATTTATAAGAAATTGACACCACCTCGTATAATGACTTCTGATGGAGAAATAATTTCAGGCGAATACGATACAGGTAATATGCCAAAAGGTGCAATAGCGGGGACACCTGTTTCTTCTGGTATTATTGAAGGACGAGCTAGAGTTATTTTAAATATGGGTGAAGCAAAAATAGAAGAAGGCGATATTTTGGTGACAAAATTTACTGATCCAAGCTGGACACCAATTTTTGTGCTTGTTAAAGGTTTAGTAACAGAAGTAGGTGGAATGATGACCCATGGTGCTGTTGTTGCAAGAGAATATGGGCTTCCAGCAGTGGCAGGTGTAGATGACGCTACTAAACTTATTAAAGATGGTCAAAGAATTAGAATAAATGGAACAGAAGGTTATATAGAAATCTTATAGCTTACCTAATTAGATTTTCGTGGATTTCATGGCCGAGGCTAAGCACGGTCTTTGAAATCCACTATATCTTTTAAATATTTATTATTGTTTATATTTCTTCAATAAGTTAACTATACTAATCTTTTCTATATCATTGAGTCTTTCATTTTTTAATTATAAAAAATTTATAATTTGAAACACTCCTTTAATTTTCTTCAGGCGAGATACTGTGAATATAAAAATCTTGTTTACGGTTTTTACCAGTAAATGCACGAAGAGTAGATTCAATTTCTTCGAGTGAACGATTACGTGTTTCAAACACTTTATACTTAACAAACCAAATTGCCATGAAACAGATGATACCATAACCGATAAATAAGCTACCAGTACCAAAGTAGTTCAATAATGGCGGAAATGTTAATGATACTATCATGTTTGCACTCCAATTAATTACACTGCTGAATGAGTTTCCTAAACCACGAATATTTAATGGAAATACCTCACCAATCATGACCCACATTACTGGTCCCCAAGTAGCTGAAAAGAAAGCAATATAAATTGTTAGAGCAATTACACAGATAATTGAAGCAGTAAATGAACCATTAGAAAATTTCATTGAAAAACTCATAACTATTAATGAAACACCCATTCCAATAGCACCATAAATCAACATCTTTTTACGATCAATTTTGTCCATAATTATGACAGCTATAGCAGTAATGATTATATTAAAAACTCCAATTCCGATATGAGCAATCAAAGCCGCTTCAACACCAAATCCAACTTCAGTAAATATAGTTGGCGCATAGTAAAGAACCGTATTACAGCCCATAATTTGTTGAAAAGTAGCTAGACCAAAACCGATAACTAATGCTGGGCGGACAAATACACCGAATAATTCTTTAATTCCACCACTTTTAATTTTAGCTTGTTTGCTGATCTGAACAAGTTCATCATTAACAGCACTTATATTCTGTTTATTCATTTGTTGTAATACTTCTCTAGCTTCATCAACTCGTCCATCTTTAACTAAAAATCTAGGACTTTCTGGTAATACAAGTGAACCTAATAAAAGGATTACAGATGGAATAGCTGCAAATCCAAGCATGAAACGCCAACCAATATATATACCAGAAAAGCTGTAGTTAGTAATATAAGCTAACAAAATTCCACTCATAACCATTAACTGGAATAAACTTGACACAGATCCACGTTTTTCAGCAGGTGATAATTCAGCTAAGTATGTAGGAATTAAGGCTGAAGAAGCACCAACTGCGACACCAAGAACAATACGTGATATAATTAATGTCAAAAATTTTGGAGAAAATGCTGAACCAAGTGCACCCACAAAGAAAATAATTGATGATAACACAACCAACTTCCTACGACCATACTTATCAGACATAGGTCCAATTATGGCAGACCCAAGAATAGCCCCTAATAACACCGAGCTAACAACCCATCCTTGTTGCCATGAATTAAGGTGCATTTGTTCTTGAATAAACAGAATAGCTCCTGAAATAACCCCAGTATCATAACCAAATAAAAGACCACTAAGTGCAGCAAAAACAAATATTACAGAACTACTAATTTTTCTCTTCATTGTTACCATCTCCCATTTTTTTATTTTTAATTAAACTTATATATTGCAGTGTAATTATTAAATTTATATATTGTAGTGTATTTATAATGTTCTGAAAATTTTTCCTGAATATAGATAACCAGCCCAAAAGTTTTACTTATTAATTGGTACAAAGCTTGATTTTACCTACGTATTTTCTGAGAAATAAGCAACGTTTACTTCGTGGTTATCTATACTACTTTTATTATAACAATACAAATTTATTGTATTTATTCAGCACTTTCTTCTTTTATTATCTTGTTTCTATTCCAAAGCATCATTGCTAGTGTGAATAAGCTTGCTATGCCTATTCCGATCCATTTTAATTGTACTAATCTAACAGTTATCCAAGGGAATATACTTGAACCATAGTCTATACTTGACACTAATGATGTTCCACTTGGTATAGCAAAATTAGCTGCTGTTGCTGCTTTTGTAAATAATGGCGCTAAATTTGTTCCTATTATTAATCCTATAGCTATTGTTACAACACCTATAATAAAAGTTCTAAAGAAATCTCCTCTTGCAATAGGAACTATAAGAACAAACATAAAAGGTAATCCTGCTAAACTTGCAAATGGTAAAAATTGATTTCCAGGTATGATAAATGCTAATAATAACGTTACTGGTATTAAAATCAACGAAATTGCTAATGTTACGGGATGTCCAACACCAACTGCTGAATCTAATCCTATGTATAACTTTCCTCTTCCTGCAAATTTATTTTGAAGCAATTCTTGTACAGCTTCTGAAACAACCATTAATCCTTCCATAAGTACAGCTGCCATCTTTGGAGTTAATACTAATACTGCTCCTAGAACAACTGCTAAATTTAATGTTTCTTTTAAATTATATCCTGCTAATATTCCTAAAAATATTCCTATAATTGTACCTAATATAGCTGGTTCTCCAAAAGCACCAAATTTCTTTTGTACTGTAGCAGCATCCAATTTTATTTTATTAATTCCAGGTATTCTATCTAAAATCCAATTTACACCTATAGCAATAGGTACAAAAGAAGCAGTAAATCCATGTGGAATTGAAATTCCTGGTAATCCTAAAGATTCTTCAATCATAGGTGCTGTTCTATCAGCAATAACCATAGTTATAATCATATTTAAAGCTGATACAAATAAACTTATCCATAACGTTCCTGTTAACATGTATACTATAGAACCAGTAAATGCAAAATGCCAGTAGTTCCATATATCAACATTAATTGTTCTTGTAGTTTTTGTTAAAATCATAATTATATTAACAATTAAACATACAGGAATTATTAAAACTCCAACTGTTGACCCAAACGCAATTGCTGATGCTGCTGGCCAACCAACATCTAATACGGTTAAATTTAATCCAAAATTTTCAACCATTTTTTGTGCTGCTGGTCCTAAATTTTCAGTTAGCAATGCTATAATAGCATTTAACCCTATAAATCCAATACCAATTAATAATCCCGACTTAATTGCTTTGCCTATTTTAACCTTTAAACATAATGCAAAAATAGTAAATATGATTGGCATCATAACCGATGCCCCTAAATCAACTAAATATTGTAATGCAGCCATTATAATTTCCTCCTTAGTAATTTTATAAATATATTTATTAATTCTATAATCCTAATTTTTCGACAATCTCATCCATAACTTTTTCTGTTCCAATACCTGTTATAAAAGGTAATCCATGAATTACTGGAATTCCATAATCTTCTTTTGTCATAGCTGTTGTCACTATTAAATCCTTGTTCTTTGCTTCATTAGACAATTCAAGAACTGTAGATTGTGTTATTTGAACTTTATCAAGTAATCCTCTTTTTTCTAATCCTGTTTTTATTTTTTGAATTGCTATTGTTGATGTTGCTACTCCAGCTCCACATGCTACTATAATTTTTTTCATTATAATCCAACTCCTTCTAGTATTTTAATCAATTCTTGCTTGTTCTTTTCATTGTATAGATTTAAAAGAATATCGTTATTAGTTACTACTTGCATTAATTTTTGTAATATGCCTACCTGTTTTTCTTTTTCCTTAACAATTAAAACAAATGCTATTTTTGCATCTACTTCACCTTCACCATCCATATTAGTGAATTTTACATCATCTTTAAATCTAACAAATGCTATCCCTGGTTTATTTACATGTTCACTATCACAATGAGGAATTGCTACACCTATAGGTTCCACTGGTAAACCTGTAGGAAAAACTTTTTCTCTTTCTATTATTGCATCTTTGAAACTATTCTTTACATATCCCAAATTCAACAACTCTTCAGCTATATTTTCCAAAAATTCAAAGCAATTATTATAACTCACATCAACAAATATTAAATTTTGATTCAATAGTTATCACATCCTTATCTAATTTCCATATATTTTTTTAAAATCTTCTAACTTTTTACATTCAATCAACTTATTAACTTTAACAATATCATCTATTCCATTATAAATTTCTAAGAATGACTTTTCTGAATCTTCACCTAATTTTATTGCCAACATCATAACAAGTTGTACTTTTGTTTTGCTCCAAGTTATAGGATTTTTTAAGATTCCAATAGCAATAGCCTCTTCATTAATTTTTCCTTTAATAAAATGTGGAATGGCAACCTTGTTGTCTATTTCTGTAGGAGCCATCTCTTCTCTTTCCTTAAATGAATTTGCTGCTTCTGCATCTATATAACCATTTTCTAGTAAAGATTTTGATAGATATTCTATTATTTTATCTTTATCATTAATGTCTAAATCTACAAAAAACAGATTTTTTTTAAATAAATTTGTAAACTCCTTGTTCTTCTTTTTTGTAATAAATCTAATTATTTTATTACAATCCTCTTCTAACATAATAGGAGATACATTTAATACAGGTATATCAATATCTTCTAAAGCAATAGTACTTATTACTAAATCATACTGTGATAAATCCATATATTTTAATTTAAATGCCGGATAAAATCCATCAATTTCTATAATATCTTTGAATTTCCTTTCCAGCTTAGCTTTTAAGAGAATAGCAGTTCCTCCACCTGTTGCACAAACTACTATTGTTCTATATTTATCTATTTTATTTTCTAACTTTAATCCTTCAACTGCACCAGCAAAATGTAGTGCTATAAAACCTACTTCATCTTCAGACACTTCTATGTTCTCTTTTGTTTTTAATCCTTGGCAGAAAACAACAGCTATATCATAAGAAAATGGATAATTAGATTTTATTTCCTCAAGCATTGCATTTTCTATCTTCATCCCAAAATTCATTCTATTTATTGCACTTTTAAGGTGAATTAACAGTCCATTTTTAAAAATAACATTATTTAAAAAGTTAATTCCACTATATTCATAAACTAATTTACAGCAACTTTTTAATAAAATATAAATATTTTTATCTTTGTAATTATTATCTATCTCCATATCTAGCAATAGCATTTTTTGAGATATTAAGTGTTGATATAAATATGTAACTTCGTCATCTGGTAATTCTACAACAAAATCCATCTCTATTAACTTCTTTAATTCTAAGGCTGCTTTATATTCTTTGCAGACCTTATCACAAACTAAATCATTATAGCTTATAAACTTGTTTTTCTTTACTCTATAAATAGCTATTATTATATGTGTGCATAGATTTTTGAACCCTAAATCACTTAATTGAATTTTATATTTTTTTACTATATCTAATACCATGTTAGATATTATTACATATGTACTGTTTTCATTAGATATTAACAAGTTAAAATCATTTATATTTAAATATTTAAATTCTTTACTATTTCTAAATAAATAATTTGAAATAAATCCTCTTATATCAGTTTCATTTCCACTTATATCTATACCATAATTAGAAATTCTAGTTATTCCCAACTTGTATTTTTTCAATATCTTCTTTACTTCTTTTATATCTTGCTTTATAGTTGATAAACTTACATATAGTTCTTGAGAGAGCTCTTCTAACTTAACTGCTTTATTGGAGCTTGACAATAATATTTCTAATATATTATTTACTCTCTTAGAACTATCTCTGTCGTCATAATTTTCTGTGTTTAAATATTCAGTAACTAGATTCCTTTCATACTCGCTTTTAGAAATGAATCTATATCCTAGACCTCTCTTCAAAATTAAATCCGAATTAATTTCTTTACAAAATAATCGTAATTCTGAAATTTCATTAGCTAATGTTCTTTTTGATATATTAAATTTTTCTTCTAATTTTTGACTATTTACATAGTCTTCCGATTCTAAAATGCATTTAAGAATCTCTTTTTCCCTTACTGTTATATTGCGGTAAACCATTTCATCCCCCAATTTGATTATATCTTATCTATAATTTTAAGAATAGACATATAAACTGCATATTAAGTTGCAGTTTTATGTACTACTTTTTAATCATTCATATATAATTAATATTCTGTAAATTTTAGTTTTTTTCTTTTTTAATGAAAATATATAAGTAGCAATATATATTATCAGTGTTTATAATTCTATTCCTCCATTATTCATGAACTATAAAAAGCCATGCTTTACATGGCTAAAATACTGAATCTTCTAAATATTAAACCTTTACCTAAAAGTGATAAAACCATATAGTAACTGAGACTCTCCTTTGTTATATTTAATCTGCAAAAAATAATTAACAAAGGAGAGTCTCATATTGGCAATATAATCATCATTATAATTCCAACTACTATTTTTCTAAATAATTTACTCCTCATGCATGTTATTTAACATACAATTTAAATATCTATCCAAAACTTGGCAATATGTACAAATATTTTTTAGCTTTTTATATCATTTATATTACTATTCATAATAATAATACCATAATATGATTAATAACTCAATTATTTGTAAATCTAAATAAGTCGTTTTTAGAGTTAATCATGTTTACTTTGTTTTATCCGTAACCTTTTTTATAGCCTTGTTAACTTCTTGGTCAACAGATTCTTGATAGATGTCAGCATAAGTTTTTGAATCTTTGATTAGATCGTCGCAGAAAGCTGCTACGTCACTGCCTGTCACTTCGAGCACGCCTTTCCCCAAGGCCGCGCCCTCTTCAAAAAGATCGATAATTCCCGAGAGTAAACCTATCCCATCTGTTAGCTCAACAGGGCCGACCTTAAAGAGATATTTTTGAATCTCTTTATAAACAATTTGATAATCTTTCGGAAGCGCTTTGACACGTGCCACGTGTGCTCTCCATTCTTTTTTACCTTCGATGATATCTTGTATGCTCATTTTATCCTCCTATTTACCTAATTTTTTAGCGATATTATTGTTGAGTTGCTTGCGCCACTTGTCGCGATAAGACTTTGCCCCTTCTTCACCAACCAGCGCTGAACAGAAGCCTTTGATGTCGTCACCCAAAACCTCTTGTACACTCTGACCGTCCGCAGCCGTTTCTTCGAGCAGGCCAAGCACACCGTCAAGAATTGGCATGAGATTGCGACCTGTGAAATCTGAGTGCGGCCAAAGATTAGCATTAATTTTTTTCCATGCCTCTTGATAATCAGCCGGTAGCTTTTTTGTTCGCGATTCAAAAATTTTCAATTCTTTAGTCATGTCACTTCCCGTGATTTTTTCCCAAAAATTCATTATTTCGTCTCCTTTAACTCGTTAATTTTTGATGATACGAATTCCCATCTTTCCCAGAACCTTCTCAGCTCCTCACGCCCCGTGTCGTTGAGCTTAAAAAACTTTCGTGGTGGTCCCATATCTGATGGTTTTTTTTCTATGTCTACTAGTTTATTCTTCTCAAGCCGCACCAAAATGGTGTAAACTGTCCCATCCACAACGTCCGAAAATCCGAGAGCATTCAGCCTCCGCGTGATCTCATAACCGTAGGTTTCCTCGTGGTTTATTATTTCAAGGACGCAGCCTTCCAGCACACCCTTTAACATTTCCGTAATATTTTCCAAAAGATCACCTCTTTACTATCTAGTAATACTGGTATTTAGTATTACTTACTACAGCTATATAGTAACACGTAGTAGCGGTGACGTCAATATGATATTTTTATTTTAACTCTCCAAATAGAAACTTATACTAAGTATTAAAGCAATTACCTTATAAAATTTTATGATACATTCCCAATGTTTCTGCAATCTAATATATTGTATAAGATTTCTCACTCATCTAATTAAATCTTCTCTTACTTGCTCATATTTGATATTGCAATTTTATCCTTAGTTAATGTACTTTATTTCATTCAACTATATTTCTTTTATTTAATTTTAATGCACTAACTTCTAGTCATTGTATCCAAAATTAAAAAGATACTCATATACAAAATAAAGTAACCCACGAAAACTTTTAGATTTTCGTGGGTTTCATGATGGAGGCAAGGCTCCACCACCTCCATATATATATTACAATTGATTTTCTTCCCCTTAGTTTTAAACTACTTCATGTATCCACCTTTCATAGGAGATACTGCATGTTCCGAGAAAATCTTTAAAACACCAGATTCATATTTTTCCTTCCTTGGTTTCCAATTTTTCTTACGTTCTTCAAATATTTTTTCTACTTCCTCTTTGCTACATGTCTTACCTTTTATTCCTATAACCTGTAAGATTCTTTCTGAAATATTAATCTCAATCAAATCATCTTCTTCAATTAATGCAATAGGCCCACCTACAGCTGCTTCTGGTGATACATGTCCAATTGCAGGTCCTTTAGAGGCTCCTGAGAATCTACCATCTGTTATTAATGCAATACTTGATGCTAATTCTTCATCTGAAGAAATAGCTTCTGTTGTATAGAACATTTCAGGCATTCCACTTCCCTTTGGTCCTTCGTACCTTATAATAACTGCATCCCCTGGACGAATTACTTTCTTTAATACAGCATCAATTGCTTCTTCTTCACTATCAAAAGGTTTTGCCTTCAGTATCGCTGTGTGCATTTCTTTTGGCACTGCAGTGTGTTTTACTACTGCACCTTCTGGAGCAATATTTCCTTTTAATATTGAGATTGATCCATTAGTTCCAATAGGATTATTAAATGGACGGATAACGTCTTCTTTCTTTAAACCTACTTTTTCAAGATGGCTATTGCATCTTTCATAATAACCATTCGTCTTCAATTCCTCTAAGTTTTCTCCTAATGTCTTCCCTGTTACAGTCATTTCATCTAAGTGAAGCATGTGCTTTATTTCTTCCATGATTCCAGGTACTCCACCAGCGTAATAGAAATATTGTGCTGGCCATTTTCCTGAAGGACGTATATTTAGTAAATAATGTGCATCTCTGTGTATTCTATCAAAGGTTTCTTCATCAATATATAATCCAAATTCATGAGCTATAGCTGGTAAATGTAATAGTGAATTACTAGACCCTGATATTGCTGCATGAACTAGTATCGCGTTTTCAAAAGATTTAAGTGTTACAATATCTTTTGGACGAAGATTCATTTTTGCCAATTCAACAGCTTGTCTACCAGCTTTCATTGAAACTTCTTCTAATTCTTCACAAGTTGCTGGCATTAGTGCACTACCTGGAAGCATTAATCCAAGGGCTTCTGCCATTACTTGCATTGTAGCTGCAGTTCCCATAAATGAACATGCTCCACAAGATGGACAAGCATTTTCCTTATAATATGTTAACTTTTCTTCTGTAATTTCCCCACGCTGACACATTGCACTATAAGCGCCTATTTGTTCTAAAGTTAATAAGTCTGGACCAGCTTCCATTACTCCACCCGTAACCACAATAGATGGAATGTTCAATCGTCCAATTGCCATAAGATGTGATGGAACTGCTTTATCGCAACTTGAAATAAATACGCCTGCATCAAATGGTGTAGCATTTGCATGAATTTCTATTAACGAAGTAATTGTATCTCTTGAAACTAAAGAATAATTTATACCATCATGCCCTTGTGCCATACCATCACAAATATCTGTTGCAAAATATCTTGCTGCTTTTCCTCCAGACTTGTTAACGCCCTCTACTGCCTTGTTTACAAAGTTAAAAAGATGTGCACTTCCTGGATGACTATCTCCAAAAGTACTTTCTATTATAATTTGTGGCTTTGCTAAATCCTCACTTGTCCATCCCATTCCCCTACGAAGAGGATCCATTTCTGGAGCAATTTTTCTTATTTCTTGACTAATCATTATTACGTTCCCCCTTATTTTTTTGATACCGTTTAAATACATCTGATGTATTTATTGTAACACATCCGACGTATTTGTCAAATATTTTATAAATTTTAGTTATAAATTCTTTTATTTAGTGTTTTTTGTTATTATACTGTTATTTTACTAATTATTCATCTGATGTATTTTGAGTGTTTACAAAAAAATACATCTACTTTTATAAATAAAGCAGATGTATTTTCATTTTAAAAAACTAATTATTCTTTTCTTTCTGTATAACACTTCTGATGTTTCTACGATTATATACTAGATGTAACAACATCGCATCACGTGCGCCATTAGAGTCATGCTCTTTAATTGCATTTAAAATTTCTCTATGTGTTTCTATGGTTTCACTACGTAACTTTTGATTTGTAATATCAATAAATATTGCAATAGAATTATTTATAATTGGAATCAAATTTACCATAACTAGATTTTTACTACTTTTAGCTATAGCCGTATGGAATTCTATATCCTTTTCCATATATGGCTCACCCTTTAAAATCAACGCTTCTATTTCATCACACAAAGTAGACATTTGCTGTATTTCTTCCTCTGTAGCTTTTGTTGCAGCTATAGATGCAATTGATGGTTCAATCATAAATCTAACTTCTAACAAATCAAGAGCTAATTTAAATTTATCTTTTACAAACGTCAACCCTAGTGGATCATCTGCAACTCCACATTTTTTAGATATAAAAGTTCCCGACCCTCTTCTAATTTCTAATATATTACGGGAAACTAAAGCTTTTATAGCTTCTCTAATCGTACTTCTTCCTACCTCAAGCATCTCAGCAAGATCATATTCATTAGGTAGTTTATCTCCACTGCTCCACTGATTATTCATAATTAATTGAATAATTTTTTCTGATGTCTGCTCTCCTAGTGATTTTGTTGAATTATTTATATTATCAAACTCTTTATTACCTAACATATTTCCTCCTAGATGCTTATCTTGTTTTGAAAAGTACTCTCTCATTCTACCTATTGTGCTTTTATTATAGTTACATATTTATTGATAAAACTATTATATTTTTGTACAATAAATCCCAAAACATAAAAATACAAAGGTAATTACTTAGTTATGATTATATCATCAAGCCACCAAAACATACATACCTATTATAACTATCTTTAATATATATTTTACTAGAAATTTAATCTTTTTATATTGCTATATTTAACACATATTTTCTTTTTAAATCTGCCATTCAATAAATAATTTATCATATTACTTACTATTGACTAATAATTTTTATAGTAGTAATATAGTAATTAGTTAGGTAACCTATCCAACTATTATCAATTTTAAAATATATGTGTTAATAAATAAAGGAGATGTTGAGATTTATGAATAATACTATTGACTTATTAGTTATTGGTGCAGGACCAGCAGGACTTATGACTGCAAAAACTGCAGCAGAATTAGGATTGAAGGTTACAGTTATTGAAAAAAATAACAATTTCACGCAATTACGTCGAGCATGTTCCGCTCAGTTTATTTTGGATGATGGTTATGAAAACGAATTCGTTAAACTAGAAGATGGTAAAATATTATTTACAAAGAATAATTTTGAAGTTAATTACACTGGAAATTTAGTTGAAGTTAAGAATAAATACTATAAATCTCCAAATGGTCACAGAATTCATTTTGCTCTTCCAGGCCAAAAAGCATTTGCTGTGAAATTTGATAAACGAAAACTTCTTGATGATTTATATAAGGAATGTTTAGATTTAGGCGTTGACGTTAGAATGTCAACTGTGGCATCTGGAGGCTCTGATAATGTTGACTACGTAAGCATAAATCTAAAAGAAAATAATAATGACTATACTTTAAGTGCAAAAAAAGTTGTCATTGCTGAGGGTGCAAATGCACATTTAACAGGCTTATTTGGTTTCAATAAGGGTAGAACTAACTTTGCTACAGCTCTCGTAGTAAAATATATACTTGAAGGCGTATCAGGAATTGAACCTAATAGCTGGAATCTTTTTTATGGAAAAGCATTTTTCTCTAATGCACCAATAATTATTGGGTCTAGCTTATATGGAGATAACACTTTTGAACTAACAATTTCAGGTTCTGCAAATGCAAGACCAGATTCAATTTATGAAAATGTTATTAATAACAGCCCACTTAAAAAGAATTTTGAAAATGCTAAGTTAATAGATAAACAAGGCTGTGCTGTAAAAGCTTTCTCATCAATTAAAAAACCTTATAGTGGTAATGTTCTTGTAATTGGTGATAGTGCTGCCTTTGTTGAAGTTGAAGTTCAAGGTGGATTTATGTGTGGATATCATGCAGCAAAAGCAATAAATGATGAGCTTCAAGGAAAGAATGGTTTTGAAAATTATACTAATTGGTGGAAAGATGCTTTTGAATTTAACAGTGACGAATATCTTCTAGTATCTCAAGGTTATGCACTTGTACCAACATATACTGATGGTGAACTTGATTATCTTTTTGGTCTTATTGAAGATGAAGTATTAGAAGGTACTTATAGTCAATATAAAACTCCAAAACTTATTTGGGATGCAATTTTATTCTATAAGGACAAAATTGAAAGTGAAAGACCTGAAATATATGAAAAAATCAAAAAAATGAACACTATGACTTTAACAGATACGTTTAATAGTTAATTTGAGAGGAGCTATAATATAACATGGAAAATATGGTTGATTTAATCGTAGTTGGTGCAGGACCAGCAGGACTAATGACTGCAAAAAGAGCAGCAGAATTGGGTTTAAAAGTAACAGTCATTGAACTAAAGAAAGATATTGCAAATGTAAAACGTGCATGCTCGGCTCAATTTGTTACAGATGAAGGATATGAAAATGAAACTGTTAAAATAGAGGATAACAAAATAATATTTACTAAGAATGGTTTTCATGTAAATTATACTGGACAATTATTAAATATTATTGACCACTACCATCACTCTCCAAGCGGTCATAAAATACATTTTGCCCATCCAGATCATAGACCAGTTGCTATAAAGTTCGATAAAGGACATCTTCTTTCGGATTTATGGAAAGATTGCGAAAAATTAGGTGTGGAATTAATGTTAGAAACTATTGCATATGGAGGAAAAGACTTAGGTGACCATGTAAGAGTAGACATTAAAAAGAATAAAGAAACTTCTTCTATTTTAGGAAAGAAATTAGTTATTGCTGAGGGTGTCAATGCAAAATTGACTGGGGTATTTGGTCTTAATAAAGGAAGAACTCACTATGGCACACCTTTGGTATTTAGCTGTATTATGGAAGGTACCACTGGGTTTGAACCACAAAGCTGGAATCAATTCTATGGAAGTAAATATCATCCTTTTGCAGAAGTAATGATTGAATCTACTATTGAAGGTAATGATGCTATTGAACTTACCATTATGGGGACTAAAGATTTAAGACCTGATGTTCTTTTTGAAAAACTCATTAATGAAAGCCCAATGAGCCATCATTTTGCTAATGCCCATGTCATAGAAAGAAGAGGATGTGCCGTTAAGTCTTATGATTCACAAAAAACACCATACAGTGGTAATGTACTTGTAATTGGTGATAGTGCAGCTCATATTGAGACTATTGTTCAGGGAGCATTAATGTGTGGCTACAATGCAGCAAATGCCATAAATGATGAACTTAAGGGCATAAATGGTTTTGAGAAATATACAAGCTGGTGGGTTGAGGCATTTGATTTTAATCGTACTGGTCCTCTTGAATTTGTTAAGCTATATGGTAGTTTAGGCATGAGGCCAAAATACTCAGATGAAGAACTTGACTATATGTTTTCTTTAGTTGAAGGCGAATTAGTTAATGGAAACTTCAGTCAGTTTGAAGTCCCTAAAAACGTATGGAAGGCAATTTTATCTCATAAGGCTCAAATTCAAAGTGAAAACCCAACTTTATTTGATAAGATAAAGAATATTGATGAATTGAATGATGAAGGAAAACTTAATTAATAGCATGACATACACTTTTAAAGTATGATTTAGTATGAATTCTGAATATTTACCAGGAAATATTTTCATAATGGTTACAGGTATTATTTTTATGACAACTTTATTTGGTTTTATAAAAGATACACTGGCTAAATCTAAATCAGAAATAGCATAATATTTTTTTAAAATTCTATGATAAAAGGATCGTTGCAAAACTAACTAGTTAATTTTGCAACGATCCTTTCTTAAAAACAAAAATACTATAACAGATATAGGGTGGATTTTATGGTAGAGACGATGCACTACCTTTAAAATCCACCAATAAATTTCATATGATTTTAGTCTGCAATATATTATATATTAGCAACTTTACTTATAAAATTAACCTCATTACTTATCAATGTATATGGTTGATCAACTCTTCTTAAACATTGACTTCACCGCTCGTTTAACCACATCAAAAAAACTCAACGAAGAAACCATATGATCTGCATCTACGTAATTTCGAATAGTACGAAGTACTTTTTTTGATTCTTTAGAAGAAAAAGTATAGGTACCATTTCTCTTTGTTCGGATTGCATATCGTGGAATCCACTTTCCTTTAAACAATATGGATGCAATAACATAGTCAACCTCTTCCCAAGGAATTTGAATAAATTTGCGAGAATCACGAGAATTATAGAACTCAAAACCTTTGTCACCGATCATAACTTTACCATAATCTGCAACGCCAGTAAAAGCTGTTGCATCAATTGCTAGATCTACCTTTGTATTTAGTGATTGAACCATCTAATCTACCTCTTTTCTAATTATACACACATTCATCTTTATTATATATTTTATATATATTTCTATCAATTATTCGAAAGCGGATTAATAATAACACATATTTCACTAATTTATCCCATAACTAGCATCCGTAACATTCCCACAATATATGAAATTCCTCTTCCTAAAATCAGATGAATGTTCACATAATAAGCAATCGTCATCAAATCATGGATTCTCACAGAGAAAGTTCTGCTAGCCAAATGTAATTTTTTTCTCTCACTTTACTTTAACTGCTTAATATGTTAACAAAAGCCCAGGCTAAAAAGCCTAGGCTAAGTAAAAAATATTACATTAAACCGATTAAGTGAGCAGCAATACCAATTATAAATAATCCAAGAATAATGATAATTGGAGATACTTTTCTCTTAAGTAACCACATACAAATAATTGTAATTAATAATCCTGCAAGTCCAGGAATTAATGAATCTAAGTTATTTTGTAGTGTTGTAATCTTAGTATCAGTTAATGACATACCAGATGATTGTTGTAATAGCGCTTGTTGAATACCTTGCGCTCCATCAGGAAGTTTGCTCCAATCAATGAATGCACCTTCACTTAACTTAACAGATGATACTACTGGCGCAAATTGAACAGATACCCATCTGTTAACTAATGATCCTAAAATGAACATACCAAGGATGGATGCTCCTTTTGTAATATCTTGTAATACATTACCTGATAAATCTTCACTAATACGAGATCCTGCTTTGTAACCAAATTCTTGTGTATACCACATGAATGCCATACGGATAATATTCCAAGCGAAGAAAAAGATAATTGGTCCAAGTATGCTACCACTTAGAGCAAGTGAAGCAGCTAATGCTCCTAAAATTGGTCTTACAGTAAACCAGAAGACTGGATCTCCGATACCAGCTAAAGGTCCCATCATACCAATTTTAACACCTTGAATAGTTACATCATCTATTGGCATCCCATTTGCACGTTCTTCCTCCAAAGCTAATGTTACACCAATAACTGGTGAAGCTACATATGGGTGAGTGTTAAAGAACTCTAGATGACGTTCTAATGCAGCAGCCCTATCTTCTTTAGTAGTATATAATTTTTTGATTGCTGGAATCATTGCAAATGCCCAACCACCATTTTGCATTCTTTCATAGTTCCAAGAACCTTGAAGGAAAAATGAACGGAACCAAACAGAAATACGATCTCTTTTTGTTAATTTTAATTCTTTTGACATTTTCGTTTCCTCCCCCTTCTTAGTATCTATCAATTAGATCCCCTAAAGGATCACCAGTATTTGAACTTCCACCATTACCTGAACCACCTTGTTTACTAAGTGCTAAGTAAATAAGAGCTATAGCTACGCCTATTGCACCTAATCCGATAAGTGTGATTTGTGAAACAGTTGCTAATACAAAACCAATTGCAAAGAATGGCCATACTTCTTTTGTAGCCATCATATTGATTACCATTGCATAACCAACAGCTACGACCATTCCACCACCAATTGCTAAACCACCTGTTAACCAAGAAGGCATAGCAGCAAGTAATGCACTAATAGGACCAGCACCAATTGCTAAAACCAAACCTGCTGGAATCGCAATACGTACACCTTGTAAACAAATGGCAGCGATTTGCCACATTTCAATAGCTCTTATATTTCCTTCTTTAGCAGCAGCATCCATAAAGTGTACAAACGCTGTAGCAATTGTACGACAAATAATTGTTAATAATAATCCTGCAACTGCTAAAGGAACAGCAATAGCAATTGCTGAAGCAACTCCTGCTTCACCTTGACCGCCAAGAACTAAAATAATTGCAGATGCAACAGCAGCTAACGCTGCATCAGGTGCTACGGCAGCACCGATATTTGCCCAACCTAAGGCAATCATTTGAAGAGTTCCACCTAAGATTAAGCATGGTAGTAAATTACCTGTAACTAAGCCGATTAATGTACAAGCAATTATCGGTTGATGAAATTGGAATTCATCTAAGATACCTTCTACACCAGCTAAAAATGCTATTAAAATGACTAATATAATTTGAACTATATTTAAAGTCATGGTTATTAATCCTCCTTTTTCTCTAAATAATTAGATTATTTTAATTTCTTTAATTCATCTTGTGCTTTTTTAAGTATTTCGTCCATATTTGCTTTTGAATCATTTGGCACTTTACGAACGTCAAAATTAAGTCCAGCTTGTTTAAGCTTATTGAATATATCAATATCTTCTTGACTGAAAGCAAGCACTTTGCTTGGTTGAACCTTACCTAGAGAGTGAGCCATTGAACCAACATTAATTGTCTTTAGTGGTATTCCACCTTCTACAGCTCTAAGTACATCTTTTGGATTTTCAAAAAGAAGCATTGCACGTTGTCCTCCAAAATGTTGGTCATCTTTTGCAAGTTTAATCATATGATCAACTGGAACAACATGAGCCTTAACCCCCGGAGGAGAAGCTTGCGTGATTAAATTCTTACGAAGTTTATCTCTAGCTACATCATCTGACACGACAATAATTCGTGTAGGATTCACAGTTTTTGTCCAAGCAGTTGCTACTTGACCATGAAGTAGACGAGAATCAATACGAGCTAAAACATATTCGAATGCTCCAGGTGTACCTGCATTAGATTGCCCTGTTCCCGCTTCTGAAGTTTTACCAGTATCTGCTGGTTCTAATTCTTCCGGCTTAACTTTAACTCCTTCTTTACCTGCATTTAAGATATAAGCTGCAATTTCATGAGCAGATTCCATTGAAAGACGTGCACCATAAGCTTCAATTAGCATTGGTAAATTCAAACCAGCTACGATTGCCCACTTATCTTTGTGTTCTTCAAATAGCATATTTGATTGATTGAATGGTGTTCCGCCCCAAAGATCAACTAAGAATAAAACCTCATCTTGGTTGTCAAAGGATGCAATTGCATCTTTCATTTTTGCTCTAAGATCATCAGGTCCTTCGCTAGGCATCAACGTAACAGCTTTTACGTTTTCTTGTTCTCCAAAAATCATCGCACCGGATTGCAAGATGCCTTCAGCGAATTCTCCGTGACTAGCAAGAATAATTCCTACCATTTTTATACCTCCTATTTTTTTATTTGTTACAAAAACAAAAGGCATAAGCATTTGGAAATAAAACAAAATAATAACATTAGTATTTAGTCACACTATCTGTACGGTAAATTAAATCATAAAAGAATATGAAAATACCCGATAAAATTGTACAAAACGTGTGATATAACCAACAAATATTAAATCACTTTACTTCTCTATGCTTATGCCTGATCGAATCAGTAACATGCTAGATATTATTATAGTCTACTTAGGAACCTCATTATATACCCGTTTCCTGACTACGTTTTCATAATATCACTTTTTTTTTAATAATGCAACATATTTTTCAAAATTTTTTTATTTTTTTCCACTATTTTAATAAAATAATTTTTATACTAGAATTTCGCCTTTTTTTCAAAAATAACTATAGATATGAATCATATTTACTTATAATAGTCATATAAAGACTGTTTTTCAAGCATTATTTTTAATTAATTTTTCTTGTATGTGTACATTTAATCCACTTTCAGCTAATTTCTTTTAATTTATTACCTAAAACATATAAAACAGTATAATAAATGAACTTCAGCTATTTTACTGCCCCTTCTAATCCACCTTTTTGCTCGTATTCTTTAGCTCAAATAATCTTGCTGTGCTATTATGAGTATTTTTAATAGTTAATATCCCTTTAATTTTATTCCAATTCCATTTAGTATCTGTATTTTTAGGATATCCAATTTTAATATATACATCTTCACCTAAAAGTCTTGTAATCTTTAGTTCTACAGTATCACTTCCACTTTTCATTCTCCATACCGAAATATAAGTTTTATCTCCACAATATAATCCATATGCTATCCATTCATCATCTAGAGATGGCATCTTTATTGGCCAAAACGGTATTCCATTTGGTATATCATGTCTGATGCTTTTATAATAGTTAATTCCTTCTTGAATATATTTAAATGATTCATTATTTATTTCTGCTAAATGTCCACTCTGATGGATTCTACATAACATAGAATTTATCATGTTACATATTACTTCTTCCTTATCTCCATTTCTCAATGGATAAGACCAAACCCCACATTGCTCTGGAGTAACTAAAGATGGTGCAGCTGCTGCAATCACTGCATTTTTTCTATAATCTGTTTGGTCACTACTTGATTGTATACTATGTCTTTGCAATAAAGCATAATCCATTCTAAGTCCACCACTGCCGCAATTTTCAATAACTAAATCAGGATACTTTTCAAATATTTCGTCTAACCAAGCTAAATATGCTCTATTATGCCCTAATAGTCCTTCACCTGCGCTATCAGCATTGTTATCAGTACCAATTCCCATATTAATGTTATAATCCATCTTTATATATCCAACACCATAGTCTTCTACAACTCTTTTTATAATTCCAGTAGCAAACTCTCTTACCTCAGTATTTCTATAGTCTAATTGATATCTTGAATGATCCTTTATTCTTACTCCATGTCTCATAAAGAACCAATCATCAGGTAACTTATCCGCTAATGTACAATTTATCCCCATTACTTCAATCTCAAGCCAAAGTCCAGGAATCATTCCTTTTTCCCTAATATAATCAAGAGGTTCCTTGATACCATTCTTAAATCTCTCTTTAGATGGTACCCATTCTCCGACACCGTCCCACCAAGGTCCATCGCTATACCATCCAGAATCTATACAAAAATATTCACATCCAGCTAATGATGCTGCATTAATAAGAGGAATTAGCTTTTCTGTAGTAGGATCCCCTGATAAACAGTTCATATAATCATTAAAAATAACCGGTAATTTTTTATTATCTTCATTTTTTCTTCTTATTCTGCGTCTATATTTAGTCATAACTTCTATTCCAGCTTGTAATCCACCACCTATGCTTGTAACTGCAACTTGTACTGTTTCAAATCTTTCATTGGGTCGTAATTCTTTCCAGCAATGGTTTTCTGCTTCTGAAGGTCCGCTCAATTTTAAATACAACATATGCATTATGTCACTGATTTCCCAATTCCATGAACCATTATGTTCTATTTGCCACATGTAACCATTACTTATTTCCGTATTTTCTACAAATCCTAGAGGTGCATACTGACATGTTGACCAATTTCCTGTATTAGAAACCAATAGTCTATTCGTCGATTCATCTTCCACATGGAATATTCCAACATCCTTTAATGAATATTTCTCCCACATACCTTCGCCACACCACTCATTATGAGGAATATATATATCCATTTTATCCTCTCTGCATGATACACCGCCCCTGTCAATACCAACTAAAGCAAATGAAGTTATATACTCTATTCCAACACTTTTTTCACCTTTATTTTCTAAAGTGCTCCACATTCTAACTATCTGTAAGTCGTTATAAAATTGAAATATTACCTTTGCTTCAACTTTTGTAATTTCATCAACTAAATTTATAGTAATTCTTCTTCCTTCTTTTAGAATTTCATCATTATGACTATCATAAATCATTCTATGTCCTGGCAGAGTTCCTGTATGTTTTACTCCTCTATGATTTAATTGATTTTCTCCTGTAAATTGCAATTCTAATAATCTACATTTTTCTTTTTCATCTTCACTTAATTCATCAAACTGTTCAAAAGGAAGATACGAAAAATGTAGTAGTCTTATATCTCTATCTTTAGTTACTTCTAATACAATATTTAAATTATTCTCATTAATTTTTATATATTTACTCATTTATCTTTCCCCATCTCATAAACATCTCTCACAAAATGCACAATACAATAATTACTCAGAGATACTTATTTCCTTACTTAATTTTACATCATTAATATTCCTTAATTTAAATCTTTTTAACATATTATCCAAAACATCTGCTTGAGTTGTAAGTTCCTCGCTAGATTCTGTATTTTCTTCTGCTATAATCAATATTAGTTTTTATAAGACACATTATTATGAATTACTATATAAATAAGCAGTAGATATAAACTAATGACTAACTTATATATCTACTGCTTCTAAATTACTTATCTATTTCTTTCAAATGATATATTACTGAAGTAAAGTCTCCACCCTCTTCACAGAAATCTTCTGATTTCACCGGAATTCCAGCAAACATTAATTCGTTTCCAAAAAACGATTCCTTTTTATTGTTATTTATATAATATTTTTTATTTTCATCTAATCCTTGTAGCTTTATCCTCTTAAAACCTTCATTAGCTGTGTTAAGTATTTTATAATAACCAACTATTGCTTCAGATTTATCTTCTGATGCAACCATCCAAGAATTTAATTTATTCTCAAAAGGGCTTATAAGCCTATAAAAAGTTCCCTTTTGTATTAATTCTCTGTTTTCTTTCATAAATTTAACTTGTTTCTTCACAATAGCTCTTTCTTCTTCGGATAAATGATTTAAATCTAACTCATATCCAAAAGCTCCAAAATAAGCTACATTGGCTCTAGTTTCTAGTGGCGTTGTTCTAAAAGCTTGTTGGTTTGGCACTTCAGATACATGAGCTCCCATACAACTTATTGGGTAAACATATGAAGTTCCATATTGTATTTTCATACGTTCAACTGCATCTGTATTATCACTTGTCCATCCTTGTGGTGCATAATAAAGTATTCCTGGATCAAATCTTGCGCCACCGCTTGAACACGATTCAAATAAAATGTGTGGAAATTCAGATGTTAGTCTTTCATATAACGAATACACGCCTAAAATGTATTCATGCATTACTTTTCCTTGATTTTCTGCAATTGTAGATACGCTATAACATTCAGTAATGTATCTATTCATATCCCATTTTACATATGATATTGATGCCTCTCTGAACACTTTTGACATTGCATTATAAATATAATCTACAATTTCTTTTCTAGAAAAATCTAATGTATACTGATTTCTACAATGAGACGCTGTCCTGTTTGGTGTATGAATAATCCAATCTGGATGAGCTCTGTATAAATCACTATCTTTATTTACCATTTCTGGTTCAAACCAAAGCCCAAATTTCATGCCCATATTTTCTATTTTCTTTGAGAGTCCAACTATCCCATCTGGAAGCTTTTTAATATTTACATACCAATCTCCGAGCCCTGCTTTGTCATTATTTCTACTTCCAAACCATCCATCATCTAATACAAATAATTCTATACCTAAGTCACTTGCAGTTTTTGCAATGTTTAATATTATATCTTCATCAAAATCAAATGTTGTAGCTTCCCAATTATTTATTAGAATTGGTCTTGCCTTATCTCTCCAATATCCTCTAGCAAGTCTGGTTCTATATAATTTATGGTAAGCCTGACTCATTCCGTTTATTCCTTTATCAGAATAAGCCATTACAACTTCTGGAGTTTGAAAACTTTCATTTTTATTTAGTATCCATTCAAACATACTTGGATGAATTCCTAACATAATTCTAGATGTATCATGAGTATCCACAATAACTTCGCCTAAAAAATTCCCACTATAAACTAAGCTAAATCCATACACTTCACCTTCGAACTCAGTTGTGCTTGGTCTCTTCAATGCTATAAATGGATTATGCTCTGCACTACTTGTCCCTCTCAAACTATAAATTGATTGAACTCCATGGTCTAATTTTTTATTTCTTATATGTCTTTCTCTACCCCAAGCTCCAGAAAGATGCACCATTTCATAATCATAGTCTGGCAAATCTATACTACAACTCATGGCCTTTGTTAATGTAACTTTATCCTTTCCTTCATATATAAATTTTGCAGTCCTTGTTATTATTGGGAAGTCTTCATATATAGTGTAACTTAATAATAACCTTGTACTAATCAAATCATCATATAATATTATTTCTAAAGTTTGTGCTTCTTTCTCATTTTCTACATAGGTAGCTGGAAGTTGTTCTAATTTCTTTTTACCATGAAAAATATTATAGGATTGGAATTGAAAATTAGTGATTTTACTCCCATTTTCCTGCTTTATTTCAAATGCAGGATACCGAAAATCTGTTGTCCCATAAGAAGGATATTCTTGCCTAGTATGTTGCAGCGAGAAAAAATTATCCCCTTCAAATACATATGCTGCTAGTGGGCGCACACCCCCTTCAAAAAGATATGAAAATGATTCTTTATGATGTATCCTTTTTCCATAATATAAATTTCCCAACTGATTATTATCTAATATTTTTATGATATAACTTATCTCTTTATTGTATAGATGAAATTCCTTTGATTTTGTGTTGAATTTAATTGCCATGTTACTCCTCCTTATGTATTTCTACAAATTATCATAGTTCGTTAGAATTATTGAATTAAAGTTTTCCACCTGAAGTTGCTATACCTTCTATAAATTGTTTTTGGAATACAATATAAATTGCAAGCATTGGCCAAATTGCAAGTACAGAAGCAGCCATCAATTGAGGATAGTTAACAGAATATGCACTTTGAATTTTAGCAAGTGCCGATGATAAAGTTGCCGAATCAGCGCTAGAATTAATAATTAGAGGCCACATTAAATCCTTAAATGCAAATAGTGCTGTAAATATCCCAAGTGCAACTAGACCAGACTTAGTTAAAGGTAACATAACTTTTAAAAAGGTTTGTCCTATATTGCAGCCATCAAGTCTTGCTGATTCTTCTAATTCTTTCGGTAATCCCATAAAGAATTGTCTTAATAAAAACGTACCAAATGCACTAACAAGCCCTGGAAATAGAAGTGCAAATATTGAATTTCTCATTCCCATTTTATCCACCATCAAATATTGTGGAATTATAAAAAGTTGAACTGGAACCATCATTTGAAATAGTACAATTCCAAATAAAAAATCTCTTCCTGGAAATTTTAATCTTGCAAAGGCATAAGCTGCCATAGCGCTAAAAGCCAATGAGCAAAATATTCTTAAAGCCATCATTGCAAAAGTATTAAAATATAATATAATAAAATTGTTTTGTCTTATTGCTTCAAAGTAATTCTCAAGCTTCCAATCTGATGGAAAAATCACATATGGATTCATTGAAGTAGACTCTGATACAGTTTTAAATGATGTAAGTATCATCCAAATAAATGGTAATATCATAATTACTACTCCAAGCAATAGAAGTAAATGTATTAATAATTTTGAAGCATCTCTTTTCATTTTCATAATATAGTCCCCTTTCTACATGTAATTAACCCATTTCTTCTGTGCTTTCATTTGGAATACTGTAATTATCATAATAATAGCAAGAAGTAACATTACTATAGCTGAACCATATCCTTTATCTGCATACTTAAATGAGCTGTTATAAAATAAATAAACTAACGATACTGTTTTATCATATGCCGGACTAGCTACATCAATCATCATGTAAATAACATCAAATACCTGCATTGCCTGAATTATACTAGTAACAACAACAAAAAATAGAGTTGGAGATACAAGTGGTAAAGTAATATCGAAAAATTGTCGTACTGGTTTTGCACCATCAATACTTGAAGCCTCATAATAGTCTTTTGGTATTTCTTGAAGCCCAGCTATAAGTAAAACCATGCTATATCCAACCGTACTCCATATTCCAATAATAGCTATAGAATAAAGAGCAACATTAGGGTTATCAATCCAATCTACAGGTCCAACTCCAATTTTAGATAGGATATGATTGATAAGACCAAATTGATTGTTGTATAACCATTTCCAAACCATTGTTATTGCTGCTGGTGCAGCAATCATTGGAATGAAATATATTGTTCTATAAATACCTTTTCCCTTAATTTTAGAATTTAATAATACAGCTAAAATCATTGCTATTATTACTGTTACTGGTACAACTATAATTGTATATTTTAAAGTATTTCCTACTGCATGCCATACTTGGACATCTCCAAACATCTTTTTATAGTTATTTAAACCAACAAATATATTCCCTTTTCCAAAATCCCCACTCTTGAAAAAACTTAAATATAGAGTTTCAATAATAGGAATAATATTCAATATTATAAGTCCAATAATAGTAGGAGCGACTAAAAAATATGCCCATTTCCACTCATTAATTGTTCGTTTTGATGGTTTTCCTGTATTTACTGTTATATCTTTTGCCATGTATTCATCTCCTATCATGGTTATTTTAAAGATTACGGCAACCTTTTGCTGCCGTAATCTTTAATAATTGTATTATTTTTCCTCTTTCAATGCATCATTCATCATTTTAGCCGTTTCTTTACAAGCATCTTCTACTGTCTTTTCTCCAGTAAATGAACCTTTTAATACTTCATATGCCTTATCTTCCCACTTTGCAGTTGTATTAGAATATGGTCTTATTTGTGCATCTTTAACCATATCAATAAAGCATTTTATATCAAATGTTTTGTTTGAATTTACCCATGCATCTGCTGTACCATTATACGCAGAAATTGCAACTCCAAGTTCAGCTTGTTTTGTTTGTCCTTCTTTTGAACTTAAATATTGAACCCATTTCCAAGATTCTTCCGGGTGTTTTGTATTAGTTGAAATTGCATTTCCAAGTCCATTAAAGATACTAGCTCTCTTACCATCATTTGCTGATGGTAACACTGTAACATTTAAATTTTTAGTCATATAATCATTTGTTGCAAATCCGCTTAAATTCCAAGATCCAAATAATCCCATTGCGCATAGTCCATTTTGCATTGTCTCTGCACGTGCAGCATCGTCAAAAATCTTAGGTGACAATCCTTCACTAGTAAATTTCACGTAATATTTCATTGCTTCTATTGTCTTAGGATTATCATATCCTGATACTTTATCGTCAGTTATGATTGTCCCACCGTTTTGATATACAAAATTATAATATCCTTCTTGATTGTGTAAAGGTGCTAGGAATCCATATTGCTTTCCATCACCTGTTGTTAATTTTTTTGCTGCTTCATATAGTTTGTCCCAATTCCATGTTTCATCTGGATATGGAACACCTGCTTTATCAAACATTGTTTTGTTATACCAAAGACCTATAGTATCATAATCTTTTGGAATGGCGTATTGTTTATTATTTAAATTATATATCTTTACCAAACCTTCTGGATAATTTGATAATTTCACATCATCACTTTTACCAATTTTATCTGTTAAATCCATAAGCATGCCATTCGATGCATATCTATAAATTTCATTTGAATGCATCCAAAAAGTATCTGGAAGAGATCCCCCTGTAGCTGCTGCTTCTAACATTGTCCAATAATCATTCCAACCTGTTACTTGTATATCAATTTTTATACCTGGATTTTTCCCTTCAAATTCATCTGCCATTTTTCTAAGACCTTTTTCTTGATTAGAGTCCCAAATTCCGTAAGTAATGTGTACATCTTCACCACTAGATTTCTTAGATGAGTCTTGTCCTCCAGTTGTTACAGAATTTGAACTTCCACACCCAACAAGTCCTGTAACAGCTAACATGCTAGCTAAGATTAAAGAAACGATTTTCTTTTTCATAAATTTTCCCTCCTAATTTTTATACATCTTTAATTTTGTAAGCAAATATACTTTTAATATGTACTTTGCCACACTAATATTAAAGTCATGTTTCATATAATTTAATTTGTATAAATTATAAGCAAATATATATAATTATGATTAATGAGATTTGGGTAAAGCTTTTCAGAAGTAAGTAAAAAAACAAATTATATAGAATTTCTATATAATTTTAATCTTTATTTTTATATGTCAAATACTATTACCCATGTATGTCTTATTTTCAAGATTTACTCATTTTCTATGATTAAATCATATCATTAAAAAAAAATAAAATACATATATTAACAAAACTAATAATATATACTTTTGCTACTTTATCTAATTATTGCACAACTATAGACGCAAATGTATATATTTTATGTTATAATATAAAAAACTTTCTTTTTAAACGTTATCAAAAAGGAGGCATAAAATTTTGGCTGATTTTAAAAGTTATATTTTTAATAATATAAATTATGTGGATATTATACTTTATCAATTTGGCTCAGAACGTTGTGATCCACTGCATTCATTTGGTCCTACAGTTAAAAATCATTTTCTATTCCATTACGTTTTATCTGGAAAAGGAAGACTCTACTCATTTAATAATGGAATACAAAATGACGCTTCTATTTATACTATAAAAGCTGGAGAAGGCTTCTTATTAACTCCAAACATAATTAACACTTATGAGGCTGATAAAGATGATCCCTGGAATTATGTTTGGGTAGAATTTGAAGGTTTAAAAGCCCAACGATATTTAGAAGAAATAGGTCTATCAAGCAAACATCCGATTTTTACGCCTAAAGAATATAATGATGATAATTCTATAAAGGATAATTTGATGTTTTTATTAAATAACCCAAATGCGCCTGATTCAGCAATTTTAGGTCATCTTTATTTATTCTTTTATGCTCTGCTTGAAAACTCAAGTTTTAATAACATCAAGAGTACTAGTAACCTTCAAGAATTTTATGTAAGAGAAGCTATCAATTACATTGAAAAGAATTATAATAATAATATTTCAGTTGAAGATATAGCAAAATGGTGCAACTTAGATAGAAGTTATTTTGGTAAAATATTTAAAAATTCTATGAAAACTACTCCTCAAGAATTTTTAATTAAGTACAGATTATCTAAAGCATGTGAAATGTTGAAGGATGATACTATATCTATTAAGAAAATCTCAGAACTCACTGGATACCCAAATCAGTTTCACTTTTCTAGAGCTTTCAAGGAAGTCTATAATGTGTCACCTAGACAATGGAGAAATCAAAATAAAATCAATATATAATGACTCTGTAAAAATTCTCCATAACCTTAACACCATGAACTCCAGGAGCATCAGAATTTTAAAATATAATAATTATATTTTTTGTTAACTTGTTGCATTATTATCTAATTAAAATTCATGATTGGTAAAGCTACCCGTGACAATCAAAAAACACGACCACCTGTAAGTAGCTATTCAAGCCACATACAAATGGTCGTGGATTCCATGGTGGATTCGATATATAACCTTTAAAATCCACCAAATTTAATTAAATAGTTCCTCTAAATTCTGGTAAATGACTAATTATAAATTCAGCTCCCCCCATGCCCATGGCAAAGAATACCAAGATAATAACTAATATTATTGCACCAAAATCATATTGAATTTTTTCTTCTTTATTTATTATGTAGGCTACAATAATTTCTATTCCTACACTCACCAATATAAGAGGCCATAGGGATGTGATTAAAAGAATATTAATATTATTAGTAACTAACCTAAGTAAAAATAGTACTCCAAACACAACTAAAACAATTCCTGCTGTTAATGTACCTACTCTACGTCCCTTAATCATCAATCCTCATTCTCCATTTTCTTTCCCTTGATAAGCCTCATACCAAAGGCAATTATTGCCACGCCTATAATTACTTGAGGTGCCTGTCTTACTAAATGATAAATGATATTATAAATTTCGTTTGGAATTAGTGGTTGTAAAAAGTGCATTAAATTATTGAATAGCAAATAAACACCAAAAAATAATAATAACATACCTATTGCAAGTCTACGTTCTGCAAATACATTTTTATCTAATTTTACTAACTTATCAAGAGAAAACAAATACTTATCTTCTAAAATTGAAAACTTATCCTCATCTAAATTCATTCTATTTGTACAGTCGAAAAATGAATAGAACCAAATAAGTGGCGATATATATAATAATGGTCCTGTATCAAGCCAAGAAGAAAGAAATATTAAAAAGAAAAACACTGACATAAAAGATACACCTATCTTCATAAATCCCATATACATATGCCCTGCACCAGGAAGCATTGAAAAAACAAAAGTTAAAAATCTACTTTTTTTCTTTATCATTATAAAAACCCTCCAAATTTATTATTTTTTCAGAAAAACTATTAAGATTTGTGCTAATTGAGTTCACAAAACTTAAATCTATTGGCTTCACATAGTCCGTTTTTTCATTAGCCAGATAATTTAGTCCATTTGAAAAAACCATCATTAATGCTATACCAGCTGCAATTGCAACTTTAGCACAGTAAAAACCAAACTGAATATTATTTTCTTTCTTGCCTTTTATTTTAATTTGTACTTTTTCTTGAAAACCTGAAGGAGCTTCTGCAAGTTCATCATCATTAAAACTTTCTGCAAATGTACCAGCACACTTTTCACAATCACCAATATGCCCTACTACTGAAATTAATTCCTCATCCTTTAAAGTACCAACTTTAAGTGACTTTAATGTCTCTTCGGTTAAATGACCATTTTTATTAAATAATATACTATTCACATAAACTCCTCCTTCCATAAATCCTTTAATAGCTTTTTTGCTCTATAAAGTTGCGTTTCCAAAGTTTTAATGTTCTGTCCCGTTTCCTTTGCTAAATGTGAAAGTTTAATATCCCTGCAAAAATAGCTTATGGCTACAGTTCTATAAGGCTCTTTTAACTTATTACATACACTTTCTATCCTTTCCATGGTATTCTTTTTTACCAATGTTTCCTCTGGTGAATCCTCTTTATCTTCTAAACGTTCATATTCTTCCTCTGATAAACTTACTGTTATTCTTGCTTTATTCTTAATATAATCCTTGCACTTATTTGCAGCAATTGTAGTAAGCCAAGCTTTAAGATTATTACCATCAAATTTTTCACAGTTTTCATATGCAGATAAAAAAGTTTGCTGCGCCAAATCTTCAGCATCAAAGTAATTTTTCGTAAAGGATAGACAAATAGTGATAATTAAACGTTCATATTGTTTTATGCAACTTACAAATTGTTCTTTTTCAATATCTACCACCACCTTCTTTTATCCTTACATTTAATATAACGATTGAAAAATAAAAAACACTTCAATATTTATAAAATAATTTTTAATTCATATGATTATCTATTATAAAGAAAACTATACAAATATCAAAATAATTGATATTATAATACCAAGGAAAAATATAATTTTATATTTGCGCAAAACCGTGTAGAGTTAACCACTTTGAAATTACTCATTTCAAAGTGGTTTTTTATTTTAAGGAGGATTTTATGATGAAGAAATTACTTTTAAAGAACATTAGACATGCCATAACATTCAATGACAGAGAAGAGGTATTTGAAAATGTAGACATATTAATTGAAGGGCCTAAAATTACTTCAATAGCTACTTGCCTTGAAGTACCTGTTGAAACAGAAATTATTGATTGTACTGGACTTGTGGCCTTGCCAGGGTTTGTAAATACTCACCACCATTTGTATCAAACGCTATTTAGGGGAATAAAAGAAGTTCAAGAAAAACCACTTTTCCCATGGCTTATTGGTCTTTATGAATTTTGGAAAAACATAACTCCAGAGGCCGTCTATTATGGAGGTCTAGTAGGTTTTAGTGAACTTTTAAGAACTGGATGTACCTTAACTTCAGACCATCACTACGTATTTCCAAAGGACCAGCCTGACACATTAATTGATGAACAAATAAGAGCAGCACAAGAAATTGGAATTCGCTTTACTGCTACAAGAGGTTCTATGTCTTTAGGTAGAGATCAAGGTGGACTTCCTCCAATGTCAGTTGTTCAAGCTGAAAGTAAAATATTAGAGGATAGCGATAGACTTATAAGCAAATACCATGATACAAATGATTTTGCAATGACAAGAATAGCTCTTGCACCATGCTCACCATTTTCAGTTACCAAAGAATTAATGCTCGAAACTAAGAACTTAGCCAGAAAAAGAGGAGTTATGCTTCATACTCATCTTGCAGAAACTATTGATGAAGAGAGATTTTGCATTGAAAAATATGGTAGAAGACCATTTGAGCTTATGGAAGAACTTGAATGGGTTGGCCCTGATGTTTGGTATGCACATGGAATACACTTTAGCGATGCAGAAATAGATAGATTGAATGGATCTGGTATTGCCCACTGCCCTTCATCAAACATGAAACTTAATAGCGGTATCTGTAGAACTTCTGAAATTTTTAGAAAAGGTGGACATATAAGTATAGCGGTTGACGGAAGTGCAAGTAACGATGGTTCGAACATGTGGGAAGAAGTTAGACGTGCGTATCTTTTAAATCATTTAAAGTATGGAACTGATGGACTCAATGCATATGAAATACTAAAGATTGCAACCAGAGGTGGTGCAGATGTTTTAGGAAGGCCTGATACTGGGAGACTTGATGTTGGAAAGGCTGCTGATATAATACTATTTGATCTTAACAAGGTTGAGTATGCAGGATGCCATGATCCACTTGTTTCCTTAGTATGCCTTGGAAATTCGAGCTTTACCAAAATGACTATTGTTAACGGAAAGTTAGTATCAAGAGATGGACAGCTTATTACTATGAATACAGATGAAATTGGAAAGACAGCTCATAAAATTGCTGAAAATATAGTTAGCAATGAAAGATTACACAAAGGGTAATAATGAAACTATTCATCCTTTTTCATTCAAATTAAAATAACCCATGAAATTCAAATTTATGTATTTTGTGGGTTTAATTGTAGCGCTACCCCGTGACAATAAAAAACACGACCACCTGTAAGCAGCTATTTAAGCCACATTCAAATGATCGTGAGTTTCATGGTGGAGGCGAAGCGTAACCTTTGAAATCCACCAAAAAAATCTTATCTTATTTTAATCCAAAATATATTACATATTAACAACTTTACTTATAAAATTTTGATAAGCTTTTCTGATTTTTTTCTATGACCTTGTGCAAGTACTTCTATATCTCTATATTCATCGGAGTTTGTTACAATTATTGCTGTAGTAGTTGCATATCCTGCCTTTTGAATATCAGATATAGAAAATGTCATCAGTGATTGTCCACATTTTACTTTGTCTCCAGCTTTCACTAATGGATTAAAGCCTTTTCCATTCATTTTAACTGTATCCATTCCTATATGAATTAGTAGTTCTATTCCATCACAGCTTTTCAATGCAATTGCATGTTTTGTTTCTGTAATCAAAATAATTTCTCCATCAAAAGGTGCATATAATTTTCCATCGGTCGGCTTCATTGCACATCCTTTTCCAAGCATTTCTTCTGAAAATACACCATCATTAATTTCTTTCAAAGGAATTACTTCGCCTTCCATTGGTGCATAAATAAAGCCATTTTCCGTTTTTTCTATAATTGTTTCTTCTTGCTTTTTATTTATAAATTTTTGAAATATATTCATTTTATCACTCCTGGTATTTTACTCTTATTTTTTAATCAGATGATTATCTTTCTTTTATATACCACTCTGATAATTTATACATGGCTCATTTTTATTTTTTTCTACGTTCTTCAAACTCTTTTTCAACTTCTTCTAATTTATAAGTTACTATACTTTTTTATCTGATGTCTAGCCACTGTAACACTCCCACCTTCTATCAAAGTGAGAGATAACAGTGGCACGACCCTAGACGAGGTACCCCTTGAGGGTATAAGTTCAACTAACCTTCAGTGGGAGATTTACCCTCAAGGGGCACCTAGAAAACTCCCTCTGAAGCTAAGTTTCACTTTATATTAAACATTCACCGTTTGTTTCTATTACTTTTTTATACCAAGAAAAAGATTTTTTTCTTTTTCTCTCTAAAGTTCCAGTTCCATCATCTTGTTTATCTACATATACAAATCCATATCTTTTACTCATCTCTCCAGTGGATGCTGAAACTAAATCGATACATCCCCAAGATGTATATCCTAATAGTTCAACTCCATCTTCCATGGCTTCTTTCATTTCCATGATATGCTGTCTAAGATAATCAATTCTATAATCATCATTTATTGAGCCATCTTCTTCTATTGTATCTTTAGCACCTAGTCCATTTTCTACTATAAATAAAGGTTTTTCATATCTATCATATAGAGTATTCATAGTTATTCTAAGTCCTAACGGATCAATAGCCCATCCCCATTCACTAACTTCTAAATGAGGATTTTTTATAGATTTAACAACATTAGCTTCGGTTTGATTTTCCATATCCTTAGATGCACATCTAGAAGCATAATAACTAAAAGATATAAAATCTACTGTATTTTTTAATATATCCAAATCATTTTCTTCCATTACAATACTAACTTCTTTTTCTGCAAATACCCTCTTTGAATATGATGGATACTTACCTCTAGCCTGTACATCTATGAAAAATAAATTTTCTCTATCCTTTGCATGAGCCATCCATACATCTCTTGGATCACATGAATACGGATAAAAATCTCCTCCTGCAAGCATACATCCAACTTTATTTTCTGGATTTTGTTCATGAGCTATTTTAGTTACTAAGGCACTTGCTACTAACATATGATGCGCTGCCTGATACTTAACCTGATCTTTGTTTTCACCTTCCTTGAAATATAAACCGGCTCCCGAAAAAGGACTATGTATCAATATATTTATTTCATTAAATGTTAGCCAGTATTTAACCAAACCATCAAATTCTTTAAAGCAGCATCTTGCATACTTTTCAAAAAATCCTATCATTTTTCTGCTCTTCCATGATCCATATTTATTAACCAGTTCCATTGGAACATCAAAGTGACATAGTGTTACTAATGGCTCTATATTATATTTTTTACATTCTAAAAATAAATCTTTATAAAATTTAATTCCCGCTTCATTAGGTCTGCTATCATCTCCATTAGGGAAGATCCTTGTCCATGCGATTGAAGTTCTAAAAACTTTGAATCCCATTTCAGCCATCAGAGCAATATCTTCTTTATAATGATGATAAAAATCAATTGACTCATGACTTGGATAAAATTCATTATCTTTCAAAGTCAAATCTTCTTCTAACCCTAATTTTACTTTCATTCTGTTTTTTCCATGTGGTATAACATCTACAGTACTTAACCCTTTTCCATCTTCTCTATAAGCACCTTCAGCCTGATTTGCTGCAATAGCTCCACCCCATAGAAATTCTTCTGGAAAACTGTATTTACTCATTATCTGCCCCCATTATTTCAATATTATCTTCTGCTGGAATATCTTCAAATCCAAGTATTAGAGTTAATACGAAAGATAATACGACTGCCAGTATCATTATTCCAATTATCCAAATAAGGCTTGATGGATTTTGTGGATCAAAAAACTGAACACTTGTGAATAAACCTGGTGCAGCCATAGATCTACTTGCGAGTCCTGCTATCCCTGCTACGGCACCACATACACCACCTGAAATTAATGATGCTATTAAAGGCTTTTTAAATCTTAATGCTACTCCATACAGTGCTGGTTCTGTGATTCCCGCAATGATTGCAGAAGAAGCAGCTGCAATTGCAGTTTGTCTTAACTCTTTATTTTTAGTTTTGAAAGCAACAGCTAAAGCTGCTCCTCCTAATGAAAGGTTCGCACCTATTTCTGAAGGCATTACCATTCCTTCCATTCCTGTTTCTGCTATAGTTGTTAATATAGTTGGAGTAAATACTCTATGCATACCAGTCATAACAAGTAGTGGCCATAAAGCTCCCATTATTGCTACTGATACCCATCCTAATTTGCTGTGAACAAAATAAACTAAACCTGATATTGCTGTACCAATCCATATACCGAAAGGTCCTATTAATCCAATTGCTATTGGTGCTGCAATCAATACTATAATCGCTGGTTTTAAGAAATTTTTAGTTACTTCTGGTGTTATCTTATCTACAAATCTTTCAATATATGATAATATCCAAGTCATACAAAGTGCTGGTATTACAGTATACGTATACTTAACTGATGCAATAGGAATAAACGCTAAAGTTACATCCTTACCTTCTGATGCGCTTACCATTAGTTTCATAAACTCTGGATGTACCATAAGTCCTGCTATGGCAACAGCTAAATAAGTATTAGTTTTAAATTTCTTAGATGCTGATACTGCCACCATAATTGGAAGGAAATAAAATGCTGCATCTCCCATAGCATTCAGTAAGATATATGTAGTACTATCTGATGGTAGTACTTTTAACATAGATAAAATCATTACTACTAACTTTACCATTGAACCACCAATAATTGCTGGTATCAATGGTGACATTGTACTTACTAATGCATCCAATATATTAGTTCCAACTTTTTTGATAGTTAGCTTTTCTTTTTTTATTCCTTTTGCAACGTCACTTTGCTCTCCAAAGTTTCCTAATTTTAAAACTTCCTTATAAACATAAGATACATTATTTCCAATAATAACTTGATGCTGTCCACCTTGGTTCACATATCCCATTACTCCATTAATTTTTTTAATCTCATCCACATTTACTTTTGCGTCATCCTTTAAACAAACTCTTAAACGAGTCATACAATGAGTTACACTTTCAATATTTGAGATATCGCCTAAATTTTTCGCAATCGTTTTCGCAATTAATGCATAATCCTTTGCCATTTTATTACCTCACTTATATTTATTATTTTCGAATAGCTATTGAATTTATACTAATCTTAATTGAAAACGCGAATTTTGTCACTATGTAAACCATTATAAGAAACCTGTTTGTTTTTAAATAACTTGTTATTGCAAAAAAACAAAATGTTTTTTTACAATCAAAATCGAAATGTGTTCTTGACATTTCATATATTTAAAGAATTGTGATTAACAAACAAAAAATTATATATTTTCTATGTCAATCATACTTTTTAATTTTGAGGCGGAACTTTTTGCATAGATTATCAAACTGTATCAAAATAATTTGTCACTAGCCAATAAGGCCCAATCAAAAAAATAATAGACCAGTATGCTTGTCTATTTCGCGTCATACTGCGTCAGTAAATTTAGCTAATAGGCTCGGCTATGAGCTGAATTTACTTCCTTGTCTGACACGAAATATACGCAGCATCTTTGGTCTATTATTTTCTTTCATGCGCCTAAAAAGAAAATAAGCTTTATCAACTTGAGTTAAAAACTTCAAATTAATAAAGCTCTATGTAAAATACTTTTATTTTTCATGCATAGCTATTTACTCATCTTGTATACATTCTTCTCGACGATTTTGTAACTTTCTTCCAATCCTTTCTATTATACTGATGATTGGAATTTGAGTGGTAATATCATATATTTCTACTTTAACATATGGTACATAATAGGAGATATTATAATCAGACATTTTCGCTATAGTGGAATTTTCAGTGTTAGTAATACTAACAATACAGCAATTATCTTTTTTAAATCTATTTATATGGCCTATAATATCTTTTGATTCTCCAGACACAGAACATACTATCACAACTGAATTTTCATAAAATTTACCTGTAGTCGGGTAGTACGGGTCATCAATGCATAAACTAAATTGTCCAACACTTGATAGATATCGTGCTCCATATCTTGCTATAATTCCTGACATGCTACTTCCTATAAAAATTGTTCTCTTTGTTTTTAATATAGCTTTTACTATTTCCTCTATCTTTTTATCATACTCTTCAGTATTCGTTTTCTTAAAGAAATCAATTATCTCTGTATTATCTTCACTTACTTTTTTAATTTCTTTTTCTTCTATAAATAATTTAAACTTTAGTTTAAATTCTGAATAACCAATACAACCCATTTTTTTGCAGAAATTTAATATGGTTGTAGTTGATACATGAGATTCAACTGCTAATTCCCTTATTTTCATATATCGGACCTTATCTTTATTATCCATAATATAATTATAAACAGAAATTTCTAAATCATTAAGACTTTTGATTTGACTATAACTGAACATATAACACTTCCTTCCATTGGACTATTGCCTCTACATAATATCAACTATGAGCTTTTTGAATTCTTAAGTTCAACCATTTTAACTTTGAATTCTTCTTGAACAAATCTATTTGCTATAAGCATTTACTATATTATTAATTCGATCTTCAACTTGATCCATTTACTTCATAACACACCACATATTCTCTATTAATTTATATCATCTTTATATACTTATATAATATCACATTAATATTTTAATAAACCACAAAAATCTAAATTACAACTTTTAGATTTTTATGGATTTGATTGTAGCACTACTCCGTGACAATAAAAAACCACGACCACCTGCAAGTAGCTATTTAAGCCAAATACAGATGGTCGTGGGTTTCATGGTGGATGCGAAGCATGACCTTTAAAATCCACAACCAATATCATATTATCATTGATAAATAGTTGAACTTAATTCTTTCTCAATAACTATTATATTCATGATTATTTTTCCTCTTTATACTTATAAGAACAAGCTTACTCTACGATTTCAGTAACAGTAAGTTCACTTTTTTTATGTAATGGAGTTTTTTTATTTATTATAAAATTTAATAAAATAATGGAACATACAAACAATAAAAGAGATGGAAGTGCATACAACATTTTTAATTTAAAATTACTAAATATATAGTCTATATCAGCTTTAAACAAATACTTAACAAGAAGTAAATTAATAAATTCACATATAAATTCTATAATATAAACACAGATACTCACCTGTATTGATTTTATAATGTTGATTTTATTAATAATTACTAATGCAATTATTAATGTTCCTATTTGTAGCAAAAAATTTACTCCAGGATGTATAGGTAAAAAATTAATTCCATAGGTAATAATAGTATCAAATATAACTGATAAAAAGTATCTATTTAATTTGATTTTTGTTTGCGATAAAGCATAACATGCCCAAATAAAAAGCAATGATTCAGGAAGTATTCTTACAAATACTTCTATAAATTGTATTTCAAACATATTTTATCTCCTTTTAGTATTAATTATTTTTAAAATTAGCTGAATATATATCAGATAATTCCATGTTAACGCGTTCAATTATATTATCTTTTATTTCTGTTTCAACATTTGTTTCTTCAACTTGTTTTGAAGGTAAGGTAATAATAAATTCACTTCCATGACCAAGTTCACTTTTAAGTTGAATATGACCACTATGTAATTCTACAAATGATTTAACAAGTGAAAGTCCTATACCAGTTCCTTCATGGTTTCTTTTTAAGGTCTTGTCCACTTGCATAAATCTCCCAAATATGAATTCTTTCTTATCTGCTGATATTCCTACTCCTGTATCTCTAACTGATATTTCAACATTAGCCCCTTTATCTGTTATAGTTACATATATTCGACCTTCTCTATCTGTAAATTTTAAAGAATTTGAAAGTAAATTTAAAATTACTCTTTCGATTTTATTTTCATCGAAAGCAATAACTTTTTCCTCAATATTGGTATCAAATATCAATTCTACGCCCTTATTTTCAGCATAAGGCACTATAGACATAGAAATAGATTCAATTATATAAACAATATCACTATTTTGCAAATTCAAAGTAATAAAGCCAGCATTATATTTCGTTATATCTAGTAAATTATTAACTAATCTAATTAATCTATAACAATTTTGCTTCATTACATGTAAATATTTTTCTCGGTTTTTTAGAAATTCTTCATCACTATATGTATTTAATAACTGCAATGAAGAAAATATTACATTTACAGGCGTCTTTAAGTCGTGCGATACATTTGTAAAAAACTCAGTTCTTGATTTATTCTGTTCTTCTGTTTCATTCAATAATTTTATGTTTTCTTTTACCTCTTTTTTTAGTGTCCTTACTTGTTTTTCTGAGGTAATATCCCTCATAATAGTCAGGATTGCAGGAGATTTTCCATAAATACAATATGTAGAGATGTTATGTATATTAATATAATTTCCATCTTTATTTATGATTTCATCCTCAAAGGATATATTTGATTTTTGATTATTAATTATATCTAAATATATTTCTTCTAATTTTGTCTTATCCTCTGTATGAAAGAGATCAAGCATAGAACTTTCACTTACTTCTTCTAATGATTCAATTCCAATTAATTGTAAAGCATTTTCATTAAGATATAGTATTTTATCATTATGATGAACCATTATTGAATAGTAAGAATGTTTAATTAATAAATTATAACAATCTTCATTTTTCAAGAGCATTTCTTCTATATAATCGTGTTGTTTTAACTGTTCTTTTAATTCTGCTTCCAATACTTCTCTTTGGTCACTTTCAAATTTTTTATATTCTCCTAAAACCCATGCAACCATAATGAATCCCAAGCATAACATTAAATCATTTTCAAAATATATATTTACTGTTAAATTTGAAGCAAAAAATAAATCTATAAATAATACAATTAATGATGATACCGAAGCAACTATTACACCATATTTTTTACCTAAGGATATAGTAGATGAAATGATATTAAATAAAAATAAATATTTATATTGACTTTGGTATGTGTTTGATAAGAGGATTAAAATACAAAGTAGAAAAGTAAAAGTACTATCTTCAATTATTTGGACAATTTTAATATCTCTAAATTTAAACATATATATATAAGAAAATGACCATAATAAAATAATAACCATCAATAATATAGGAATAAGTAGCATAACATAATTACTTAGCGATGGACTATTTAAAATATGCGTATCTTTCAATAATTCATTGATACTAATCGTTGAAATAAAAAATAATATACCAAACTTTACAATAGAAATAGTTCCAAGTATATTTCTATATCTATTAGTGTTTATGTTACTCATTTAATTCGCCTCTCATTTATCCATTTATCCATTTACACATTTATACATTATCAATTTAACTTCATAATTAATACCATTATATAATATAAAACACAAAAAATCCATATTTGTGTTTTAAGTGTCTAAATTCCTCAGATTTTGTAGATATATATATACAAATAAAGGTTTCTAGAACAACTTATCAATACCATAAATTATACTTATTGAAAAAGATATATCAACACATCTTTGTGCTAATATACCTTTCGTGGGTTTCATGGTGGAGGCGAATCATGACATTTGAAATCCACTATAAGTTAACATCTATTAACATTTACCACTGCCATCAATAGAGCAACTATTTACAACCTTCTTAGGCTTTTCTATATCCAAATAATCAAATATGTCTAATGTTTTTGTTCCATCTTCTAAAATAAAAAATGGGATACCTATTTTCCCCTCTTTAACAACATTAGTAAACATTTTATCATTATCACGATAAGATAAAAATTCCTTTAATATTTTAGTACTTTCAGTAATATTTTTATAATCTAATTCTAAATTTTTATGTTTTTCTAAAATAACTTTTGCTTCAACACAATCTGGGCAAATTGCTGCCCCATACATTGTTATTTTCATTTTATTATCCTCCCTTTTTTAAAGTATTTAATATACTTAGTTTTATAATTATACTTTTTGTATTAATCTAACGAACAAATATTAAACCTATGTTAAGTTATAGAAATACATTTCTGTTAGTTTCTTTTTTCTGAATACTCATAAAGTTCTTGGTTGCACTTCGTGCTTTTTTTATGTGCATGAACTCTTGAAACTTTATAAGAATGCATATTATGGAGAATTATAATTAAATCCCATCTCCAAAATCTCTCGCTATCCTATGGCAATATTTTATCATATACTATATATTCTTCAATAAAAAATTTAATATGTAGAATTGAGAATTATGGTTGAAATCGTAAAGAAAAAGTTCTTATAACTAAACATAAAATTTGAACTATATACATATATTTTTATCGTTTGTTTCAGCAGCATCAACTACACAATTAATTTTTCAATTCCTGTTGCAGTCATTGTTGTTTTAGTGTCCATCGTAAGCAAAAAAATTACTGATGAGAATTCCCCATCAGTAATTTTATTATTTCATCATATATCATTTAGTAAAACTCTCTATCGAAAGTAATAATACTTCTATAAGAAGGATTAATACTATATATGATATCTTGTATTTGAGCTTGCAGCACTTTTTCTTCATTATCTTTAAAACTAGTCTTGTCCAATACCACATCAAATAATATCGTTTTTTCTTCACTTCCTCCAACAACTCTAAAATCATGCATAGATACCATACCCTTTATTACTTTAATCTTTTTATAAACTTCTTCTTTTAAGGCTATGATCTCAGGGCTGTCTGTATTAATTGGGTCCATATGAATGGTAAGATACACATTCATTCGTTTACCAATTTCCTTCTCAGCCTGATCTATAACGTCATGCAGTTCCATAATTGCTACATTACTTGGAACCTCAGCATGCAAAGAAGCCATGTATCTACCTGGACCATAATTATGAATTACAAGATCATGCACTCCGCATATATGTTTATAACTTATTACGCTGCTTTTTAGTTCTTCTACAAATTCCTTTTCTGGTGCTTTCCCAATTAAAGTACCAAGCATTTCTCTTCCAAGTCCTATACCTGAATGGAAAATAAAAATAGATACAATGACTCCTATATATCCATCAATAGGAAAGGTTGTAAATCTTGTAATAAGCAAAGAAAATGTAACCATAGACAGCACTAAGATATCAGTAAAGGATTCTAACGCTGATGCTTTAAGTGCAGATGAATCAATAACATCACCTATATAATTTGTGAATCTGTTAAGAAAAACTTGCAATGGTATTGCACACAGCATGCAAATAAAACTCACTTTATTAAAAGGTATGCTTACAGGATTTAAAACACGTAAAAATGAGCTTCTTAGAAATTCAAATCCTACTACAAGTATGGCACCAGAAAATAAGAGCGCAGTTATATACTCTATTCTTCCATAACCAAAAGGATGTTTATCATCTGCCGGACGATTTGCAAGTTTAAAACTAAATATTGTAACTAGCGAAGATAATGCATCAGTCAGATTATGAAAAGCATCTGCTGTAATGGCTATACTGTTTAGAAATAAACCAATAGTAATTTCTAGAACAAGAATAGAAGAATTTATTATTATCCCAACATTTCCTCCAAGAGTGCCGTAAGATTGTCTGACTGATTGGGAATTTACATTTTTGTTGTCTTTCACAAATTTTCTTATTAAAAAGTCAAAAATAGATTTCATATATTTCGCCTTCCACCATTTTATCTTATTTATCCTACATATGTTTATATATGCGTTTAATCAATAAATTAACACTAGAAACCAACTCAGTAATCCAGCGTATTATTAAATATTATACCATAAATTCCCTTATATAGAATTTTGATATCGATAATAGTTATCAGCTTACTATCATTAATGAAAGATAAAGATATTATTATTTATTTATTTATTTATTTAGTTTTATCAATTTCGTCGTCAAAGTGGCGGCAAAAAACCTCATTTATTAATGATGCGGTTCACCGTATCATTAGTAAATGAGGTTTAATATAATTCTCAAATCTATCATTTAACCGTATTCTCCATAATTGACCTTAGAGCAAAGGTTACCAATTTAGGCTTTTTCTCTTTTACTATATGATAGATTTGTTTTTCAGATATACTTAGTATATGCTGCCTACATATTATTTTTCGTATTGCTTATTAACAAGTTCAGTCATTCTTCCTTCACAAAACCCCCGTGGGTATTAATGAGCGAAGCGAATTTGTTACTATTTGAAAATCATTACTTCTTGGATATATTTTATTTAAATCTGGAATAGCCATATTTTTATCTCTCCTCTAATTTTAATACATTAATGCCTATTCCATTAATACAATGCATATCTTCATATAACCACCTACTTTATTTAATATAAAAACATACTATATTTAAATTTTACTCATTATAAAACATTAACCCTACAGTTAATTTTTCACGTGATAATTTAACTGTAGGGTAATTTTTAGTATATTATTTACATAAATCAATTATTGCTTGAGTAAATATTTTAGCACTTAATACTAATTCATCTATATTTGCAAACTCATCATTTCCATGCATATTATTATCAGTTCCTGGCATTGTGCAACCAAATGCTACGCCATTTTTAAGATGATGAACGTATGTACCTCCACCAATTGCAAGACATTCTCCCTTTTTGCCACTATATTCTTCGTAACATTTTAGTAGTGTACGTACAAAATCAGAATCTTCACTTACATGATGTCCTTCAATCATATCGTCAGAAGAAAGAATAATATTTTCTTTTTTCATATTATCTCTTAAAACATCACGTAAATTTTCATTTGTAGTACAAATTGGAGCTCTACAATCAAATACCCCACTCAAGCCCTTAGTAGTATATTCTAAAATATTTAATCCAATAGTTAATTTTCCTGATATTTCATCACTCATTTTAATACCACTGGCTTCACCATTAAAATCACCATGAGGAAATAATTTTTGTACTGCACATAATCTATTAAAACCTTCACTCTTTGCAAATGGCATATCTTTAAGTAATTCTAAAATTCCACTTAATGCATTATTACCATTTTGCGGAGTAGATCCATGTGCTCCAGTTCCTTTTGCAGCAATAATTAATTGTCCATTAGCTTCTTCATGTACTGTGAATTTTATCTTAGTTTTCTTTTGTGCAGATTCTAAGTATTTTATAATTTCTTCTTTATTAATACCTTCAACTGTAGCGTTAGCTCTATCTGGAACAACATTTGCCTTAACTCCACTTTGCACACATAATATTCTAGGAAGAGTATCATCTTCTTCAAACTGTGATTCAAAGGTGCTAGCTAAACGACCTTTTTCAATATTTATAAGTGGAAAATCTGCATCTGGTGAAAAAGTCATAGGTGCTTCTTTTTCAATTTTATAATAATAATCAATGTCTTCACTACCACACTCTTCATCTGTTCCTAAAATAAGTCTAACATTTTTGCTAAGTGGTATATTTAAGTCTTTAACTGCTTTTAATGCATATAATGCTACAATTGCTGGCCCCTTATCATCAGCACTTCCTCTACCATATAATTTCCCATCTTTTATAAGAGGTTCAAAAGGCTTTGTAACCTTCCAGTCATCACTAACTGGAACTACATCTAAATGAGCAAGAATATCTAATCCTTTTTCATTTTCATTCAAATCAATAGTTCCAACATAATTATCATAATTCTTAGTTTTAAATCCCATTCCATTTGCTAAATTTAATGCTAATTCTAGCGCTTTAGCTGGTCCTTCTCCAAAAGGCATTCCAGGGATTGCCTCTTCTCTATCACTTTTTATTTTGATAATGCTGCATATATCATTTAGCATTTCATCTTTGTTAATAGTAAAATAATCGTCAATTTGTTTTCTGTACATTATAGTTCTCCTTCCATTTACCCCTTCTTTGCAATTTACTGTGGTATAATTACTATTATATTATATATCACAAATGCATCTATTTTTAATATTCTTGTAAAAATATTATATTTTTTATAAGTTGATCACATGATTTGAACATCTCCTAATAAAAGTGGTATTTTCCTTTATTATTTTTTCATTTTGCTATAATCTAATCATTGGAATTACAATCAATTTTATAGAACATACAAAATATACATGTACATCAATAAATAGTGTAATAAACTTAAACTTGAATGTAACATCCTAAAAGAATCATAGCAACAAGTTCAGTCATTCTTCCTTCACAAAACCCCCGGGGGCAATGTCATCAACCTATGATTCAATATTTTTACAAAATGTAATAATGAAAGAAATTCTATAGAAATATGGACTTTTTTTTATCATTACTGTTATTGATAATATCAAATTTCTAATTTAGGGTAGAAGAAATAAACCTTCACCATATTAAATGAAAGTTTTTCCACAAAAACATATAACTGTATTTTACAAAGCTCTCTTTTTATTCATTCTATTTACCATTTGAGTAGCTTTATTATTTTTTCTTTCAAATTTCCTATCAGGTCTAACAGGAATTACATTCCTTTCGATTTCTTCTTTAATATATTTTAACATCCTTGAGCGTTTCCAAGGACTATTTGTAGATATCATAGTAATCAACGTATCTTTAAGTTTACCAATTAAGACATTAGTAACAAGTTCAGTCATTCTTCCTTCACAAAACCCTCGAGGGTATTAATGAGCGAAGCGAATTTGATAACGTTTGCAAACTTTCACTTAATTTAACCTTTATTCTTTGTCAAATTTCATTTCCTCAGTGTCTGTTATAATTTCTAAAGTAGGATTAGCTTTTACGTCCTCTAATTGTGTATCAGTGACCATTATTTCTCTAATTTCCATTGTATTTTTAATCCAAACTATTTTATGACTTCCAGTTATTATACCATTACACATCTTAACAGCAATTCTAATATTCATAGTAATATGAAGAAGATCCGGCTTCAATAAATGATGCCGGTCTTACCTGTATAATTAAGACATAGATGGATATTTAATTTTAAGTAAAAATTTATGCTTAAGAAATCTTTCTAAATAGCTCAATTAACTTTTCTTTATCGAAGAATATAGGGTTAGCACCTGCACAAGCATCATTCATAGCAAACTCAGCAAGCTTGTCAAAGTCAGGGTTATCTACGCCAACTTCTTTCAAAGATTTAGGGATACGTACCTCTTCGGAAAGAGCCTTAATCTTGCTGATTACAAAATCTACACACTCTTCATCGGATTTTCCTGCTACATCCATGCCAATAACCTCTGCGATTGGACGGAATTTAGCTGGAACACCCTTAGCATTTTCCTCTTGTACATAAGGAAGAAGCATAGCATTACATACACCATGTGGCAAGTCATATAGACCTCCTAGTTGATGAGCCATAGCATGAACGTTACCCAAACCAGCATTACTGAAAGCAATACCATTTAAAAAACAGGCATAACACATCTGCTCTCTGGCTTCGATGTCACTACCGTCTTTAACAGCTCTTGGCAGAAAGTTAAAAATCTGCTTAATTGCATATAAAGCAGTGGCGTCGGTGACATCATAAGCACCTTTTGCAACCACAGCCTCGATAGCATGTGTCAAAGCGTCCATACCTGTAGCAGCTGTTAGACCAGCTGGTTTACCAATCATTAGCTCAGGGTCATTTACAGTCATGGTAGCAAGAGAATTGGTATCAACCATAATCATCTTTACGTGACGCTCTTCATCTGTAATAACATAGTTAATGGTAACTTCTGCAGAAGTACCAGCTGTAGTGGTTATAGCAATAATAGGAAGACATTTTTTAGTTGTCTTATTTACGCCTTCATAGTCCTTTGTAGTACCACCGTTTGTGGCAAGGATAGAAATAGCCTTACCACAGTCTTGAGGCGAACCACCACCAATAGTAATAACGATATCGCAGTCTTCTTTTTTAAGAATCTCCAAACCACTATTTACATTATTTACAGTTGGGTTAGGCTTTACATCGTTATAAAGAACATATGTAACGCCGATTTCATCTAACATGTCAGTTATTTTTTTAACGGTTCCGTTGGAAGTAAGGAACTTATCACTAACAATAAATGCTTTTTTTGCTCCCAGTGCTTTTATAGGTTCTTTTGCTTCCGCAAGACATCCTCTTCCCATAATATTAATTGGTGGGATATAATAAATACTCATAATAAATACTCTCCTTTAAATTATAATCGTTAATTTTAGAATTTTTTATTTTTTATTTAGTGTTTGTTAATTATGTAATTTTAACTAATATTGAATTACTAATTGTAACTATAGATAACCAGCCCAAAAGTTTTACTTATTCATTGGTATAAAGCTTGATTTTACCTACGTATTTTCCGAGGAATAAGTAAAGTTTATTTCATGGTTATCTATAGTCAAAAACCTCAATATCATTTTTGTACTTTGATAGATTGTTTATTCCCGTCAACATTGCATTAAAGACTTTATTTACATCAAGTTCTACCCAATCTTGATTAAATGCATGGTACTGATAATCTACTTTAGTAGATTCTACAATATTAGTATTTTCATCTAATACTGACATTTTCATTGCTGATGTACCAAAATCAACAGATGAAATATACATTTTACCTTAATTTCCTCTATATTTTATATAACTGAACCCACACTTCCTTTAAACAAATATATTCAATATCAAAATACATACTAATCCTGTTACTGACACAATGGTTGCTAGTATAGTCCAGGTTGAGAATGTTTCTTTCATGCTTAAACCAAAGTATTCTTTAACCATCCAGAATCCAGCATCGTTTACATGAGATGCTATTGCACTTCCGGCTCCAGTTGCAAGTGTTACTAAGGCTAGATTGACATCGGGATGACCAGCAAGCATTGGAATAACTAGACCTGCTGTTGATAGAGCTGCTACTGTTGCAGAACCTAAACAAACACGTAAAATGGCTGCAACTATCCATGCAAGTAGTATAGGTGATATGGAACTTCCTTGAAATAGTAAAGCGATATAATTGCCAACGCCTCCATCAATAAGCACTTGTTTAAAAGCACCCCCGCCACCAATAATTAAAAGCATCATTCCAATTGACGAAATGGCAGAAGAACAAGAAGTCATCACTTGTTTAATTGGAACCTTCCTTCCTATTCCCATAGTATAGATTGCAAGTATTAAAGATATAGTCATTGCTGTCGATGGATTACCAATAAAGCTAATAACATCAAACAAATAATTTCCTGGAATTCCTGCTGTTTTTTGTATCATTGAAATTATTGTTGAAACCATCATTAAAATAACAGGAAACATCGCTGTTAACAAACTAATTCCAAAACTAGGTGTTTCTTCGAGTTTAAACGTTTTTTGTTCACCTAAAGATTCAATATTACCATTTTTATTAAAAGCGGTAGGTATAATTTTTTTAGCAATCTTAGTATATATTGGCCCTGCTAAAATAACAGATGGTATTGCTACAATAATACCGTACATTAAAACGGTTCCAAGGTCTGCTCCATATTCTCCAGCTATTGCTGTTGGTCCTGGATGTGGAGGCAGAAATCCATGTGTTGCTAATAAAGCAGCAAGCATTGGAATACCTAAGTGCATTGGAGAAATTTTTAATTCTCTTGAAATAGAAAATATAATTGGAATTAATAAAACTAATCCTACTTCAAAAAACATTGCTATACCAACAATAAATGAAGCAACTACAACAGCCCATTGAACTCGTTTTTCTCCAAATTTGTCAATCAAAGTCATGGCAATACGCTGTGCTCCACCTGAATCAGCAACTAATTTACCGAGCATGGCACCAAGACCAAATATTAAAGCTATATGGCCAAGTGTTCCGCCCATCCCTGATTCAATCGTTGCAACAATCTTTCCAAGAGGTTCCCCCAACACCACAGCTGCAAGAAATGAAACAATAAGCAATGAAATAAATGTATTTAATTTGAAGACAGAAATTAATATAAGTAAACACACTACTGCTAGTGCTATAATTAATAATGGCATAATATCACTCCCAATCTAATTATTACTATTTTTTTATCTTTCACAGAACTCCAAAGCCATAGGCTTTATGCCGTTTCGTAAGTATATTTTTGAAGGATTTCCCTCACATAAAATCAAAATTTATATGTGCAAAAGTTAATTTAAGAGAGGGTTATCCTTGCTAGCAAATTCAAATAAATTATTATTCTTTAGCCATAGCTTTCTTTCCAGCTTCAATAACTTCAATAATTTTATCTACATCATATACACTTCCACCCCAAGTTCCGCCACTAACGGCTTGAAGTGCTGCCCATAATCTTGTATCATCTGGAAGATCTGGATCAGGTTGAAGATTTGGATCAGTTTCACGTGCTTCTAAAACTTTAGCTGCTTCTTCATAAGAAAGCTGTTTATCCTCAGTTCCAATGAAATTAATTGATCCCTCAAGCTGATTAGTATCAATTATGATTTCAATAACGTCTCCGTCCTTCAATTTTCCGAGAGGACCTCCTGCCAATGCCTCAGGCCCTACATGTCCAAAACAAGCACCTGTAGAAACACCAGAAAAACGTGCATCTGTAATTAGAGAAACATGCTTACCAAAAGGCAATTTTTTTAAAGCAGAAGTTAATTGGTACGTTTCTTCCATTCCTGTTCCCATTGGTCCTACACCACTTACAATCATTACATCACCAGCTTTAATCTTTCCACCATCCTTAATCGCTTTAATAGCTGACTTTTCAGAGTTGAAAACTTTAGCTTTCCCAGTGTGTCTAAATACCCCGTCGTCATCTATAACAGATGGATCAATAGCCGTTGATTTTACTACTGAACCTTCAGGGGCAATATTTCCTAACGGGAAAGTTACTGTTGATGTTAGTCCTCTTTCTTTTGCCTGGCTTGGGTTCATAATAACTTCATCAGGATCAACTCCATCCACTTCAACTAGACGGTTTCTGCATTGTATACGTCTTTCAGATTTTTCCCACCAATCAAGGTTAGCTCCAAGTGTTTCTCCTGTAACAGTAAGAACATCCTCATGCAACAGCCCAAGTTTTCTTAAATGAAGCATAACCTCAGGAACTCCTCCTGCTAAGAATACGTTGACTGTAGGGTAATTAACTGGTCCAATAGGCATAACACTCACTAAACGAGGTACTTTTTTATTAATTTTTGCCCAGTCTTCCACAGTTGGCATTTTACAATTGGCAGCATGTGCAATTGCTGGGAGATGAAGAAGCAAGTTTGTTGATCCTCCAAAAGCAGCGTGAATCATCATGGCATTCTCAATTGCTTTATCTGTAATAATATCCTTCGTAGTTATTCCATTGTTGGCCATTTCAAAAGCTGCCTTGGCTGACTGCTTAGCGATTTCTTCCCATATTGGTTGGCCGGAAGGTGCTAACGCAGAGTGAGTCAATGCCATTCCTAATGCTTCAGCAATGACCTGAGAAGTACCGGCTGTCCCAAAGAACTGACATCCTCCACCAGCAGAAGCACAAGCTTTACATCCTAGACTTGAAGCATCTTCTAATGAAATTTCATTATTGGCAAATCTAGCTCCAATCGTTTGAATTATTCCTGCGTCTTCCCCCTTTGTAGGTTGAAGTGTTGCACCTCCAGGAACAACAATAGTTGGCAAATCATGCATAGATGCCAGTGCCATCATCATTGCAGGTAGACCTTTGTCACATGCAGCCACTCCGACTACTGCACGCCTTGTTGGCAATGAGCGAATTAATCTACGAAATACTATTGATGCATCATTACGATAAGGTAGAGAGTCAAACATTCCGGTTGTACCCTGGCTACGTCCGTCACATGGATCCGTTACGTATGCAGCATGAGGGACACCTCCAAGTTTCTTGATTTCTTCAGCTGCTGCTCTCATTTGCAATCCTAATTCAAAGTGGCCTGTGTGTAATCCTACAGCAATTGGAGTACCATCATTATCACGGATTCCGCCTTGAGTACTAAGTATTAGCACATTATCTCCCAAGAGTTTCGATGGCTCCCATCCCATACCAGCATTTAAAGTCATTCCGAATATATTGCCACTAGGTGAATCTTTCAACAATTCTGGTGTAAGTGGAAGTGAACCCTTCGGACCTTCTGCGTGAGTGTGAATTTCATATAAAGATACATTTTCATCACCATAAATAGATTTTAATGACATAATTATCCCTCCATATTTCCATAGTTTAATTAACAAAGTATAGTGCCTTATAAGATTATAGCGATATATAGTAATTTTTAAGAAATTGCAATGGATTGCTCCTAAACCATATGATGAATATCTTCCATAATTTTTTTAATTGAATCCGTTTGTTTTTCATCAGCCTGCAAAATAGGAGTTTTACAGTAGTCCTTAATATCCACACCTTTTAACATCATAGTTTTTTTGATAATCGGAATAAAAGATTTACCTACATCATACAATTTAGATAATTTATCAACAGTACTCTGAATTTCAGCTATTCTATCGATATTTTTCTCATTAACTGCTTTTACCCAATCCACAAAAATCTCTGGATAAGGATTGGAAAGCGCGCTAATACATCCGCTACCACCAGAAACAACATTATGTACAAAATTTTCGTCAAACCCCGAAAACACCTTAAACTCAGGGAACTCACTCTGTATGGTTTGGATTAGTTTTCTAGTATGTCCCATTTCTGATACTGTATCTTTATAACCAACAATATTACTATGCTTTCTCAATAAATTAAGTGTAAATTCCGGTGATAAATCATAGCCAGTTCTGTCAGGAAAATTATATAAATAAATATCACCTTTTACAGATTCCGCCACTTTTCCATAGTAAGATTCCAAATTTTCATCCGATAGTGGAAAATAATATGGGCTGATAATGATAACACCATCCGCTCCAGCATCAATAGCATAATTGGAAAGTTCAATTGTTTCGGCTGTTGTCATACAACCTGTCCCAATAATAACCTGTGTCCTTTTATTTACATAGTGAACAACAAGATCAATTAATTCCTTCTTTTGTTCAGTAGACATGGCATAGAATTCACCTGTGCTACCCATAATAACTAGACCGTCTATACCTGAGTTAATGAGATAGTCGTAAACATTTTGATTTGCCTTGATGTCTAAGTTTCCCTCAGCATCAAATGCAGTAATAACAGGTGTTAAAAATTCAATTTTTTTCATGTATGATTTCTCCTTTATTAAAAATTAGTCTAAATTCAAATCCTATTTTATATTTTTTATATAATTTATACATATATGGTTAGTTTAACTATTTAATAATTTTGATAAAATGCTCAAAGATTTCATCTTTAATTGAATTATGAGTTAGAATTTTCGTGCTAATTTAATAACTTATGAATATGCGCCCTCCCCTCTCTATTGTTCGTATATACGTTTATCATTTGTTTATACGAATCCTATAACTAAATATTACCACATTTTTTTATCATGTCAAGATAATATTTAACCGTTTTCAAAAAAATATTATTCAAATTCACTCACTGTTTGTGATTTATTCTTGTATGTATAACCCGACATTGAATAGTTCTAACAAAATATATATAATTATAATTATTAATTATTAATTTTTACTATATAAGTTGTGATAATACTGATACAATACAGTAACTTCCATAAATATAGATCACCAAGTTCCACAGCAAATAATATACAAGCTCTGTATTAGATTGTATAATCTTTATTGCAACTTATACATATTTGATTTTTATAAAAATTTGAATGGCGGGTGTAAATATGACACATAAACCAACGGAAAGAGTGCTGAATATATTAAATCTTTTATCAATTAATCCTAAAGGTCTAACTTTAACAGAGATTTCTGAATCAATTGATATACCAAAAAGCACTCTTTATCCTATTATGCAAACGATGTTAGAACGTAATTTTGTTTCTATCGAAAAAAACTCTTTAAAATATGCAATTGGAATTTCCGCATTTTGTATTGGGGCATCCTATACACGAGATAAGTATATGTTAGACTTTATTAAAAAAATAATGAATAATATTGTCATCAATATCGATGAAACCTGTCAAATGGGGGTTATGGATGGAAATAATGTACTGTATGTATTGAAAGAAGATCCTGGAAAAGATATAGATTTTCGCATTATTTCTAATATAGGAAAACGACTCCCCGCTTACTGCACAGCTTTAGGAAAAGCCTTATTAAGCGAATATGAAATTGAAGAAATAAAAACACTTTATCCTGACGGCTTAAAAGCCATTACAGAAAATACTATAACAGATTTTACTATTTTAGAAGATCAATTAAAGAAGATTAGAAAAACTCATGTGGCAATAGAAGTTGAAGAAGTAACAAAATTTTTACGCTGCTACGCAGTTCCATTGACCTCAAAAGGAAAAATAATCGCAGCCATTAGTATTAGTATTCCAACATTCCGAGCTACTGATGAAAAAAACAACCTAGCAATTGAATTATTATTAAAAGCAAAACAGCAAATTGATGCTGTTAGTTTGGACTAAATATTATCAGCATTAATAACGTTATCTAAAATAATTAAATTTATAATGGTATGGGAAAAGATTAATAATGAGTGTTCTAGAACGCATTCAGAAAGTGCCTGGTGGTATGGGGTTATACTTTTATTTTTCGGTGCTCTCATACAAGTATTCCTGTAATAAAGAGTTTTAGACTTTGTGAAAAATAAAAAAACTGATATAAATATATTGTGTCGATTGCAAAGACAACAAAGTATTTATATCAGGAGGTTAACTTAAATGAATAATATAATAATGGTTCCAAATACTTTAATCTTAGGAATAGACATTGCAAAAGAAAACCACTATGGTCAATTTGTAGGAGCAAGTTCAGTCATTCTTCCTTCACAAATACCCCCGGGGGTTTTTGTGAAGGAGATACGACTGAACTTGCTACTTCATTTGGGAGTACATTAATATTTTTAATTACTTCACGACTGCCTTCTTTAAAGCTCATATTTCCAATGGTTACAGTTTCTATGTTCCCTCCCGCATCCAAGTAACGTTTCACGTCTGTTGGATTTTTGAATAGCAAGAAAATGCGTTGTTTGCCATATTTCCCAGCTTGAATATTTTTTGCTGCTTCTTCAACAGGGAGGATAGATAAACGGATGGTTGAATTTGCTGCCATTCTTAACGAACTTCTTTGTAAGTCATCGGATGCAGCCTCGTCATTAGCAACAATAATGCGTTGAGCATTAAGATTAGTCGTCCAAAAGCCAGCCACTTGTCCGTGAATCAATCGTTCATCAATACGTGTGTTTACTATGTTAGCTTTATTTGCATAGTCTTGGTAAATGGATAAATCACTATTTGTCTTTACTTTAGATTTAGAGGCGGTTTGGTTCATTGTTTCTTTGACATCTACTATAGAATTTTGGGCAAGCTTTGCTAACTCACTCGCATTTGCACCATTGGTGTAAGCTTCAAGGGTGAGAGGTAAATTCAGACCTGCCATAATTTCTACATCTTCTGCCTTGCTGTATAATTTCAAAGCTACATTGCAAGGTGTGCCCCCAAGCAAATCAGCGATGATCAATTTGTTACCCGATAATGTTTCTATTTTTGCTCTCAAATCATTTTCAAATTGGATATTATCACCTTCTGGTCGAAGTGAAACCACATAAACGTTTTCTGTTTGCCCAACAATCATTTCCAAACTCATTTTTACTCCCTGCGCCATGTCGCCATGACTGATCAAAACTATCTCTTTCACTCTCATTCCTCCTAATGAACTTATATACTTAACATGTTAACCTGTTAAGTATAGTATAAAGCAATCCTAATTAAGTTACAAGTATTTTATGAAATATATTAAAAAAACTTAATAAATTCTTATTATAAATTCCCATTAAATTTTAATTTAATCATTTTCCTCCTGCATTTGATAATTTTTATCCCCATAATGAAAATGTTTATGTTAATATATTTGTATATTAATCCGAAATTTAAATGAAGGAGGATGCTAATATGGCAATTCCAAAATATGAAATGATCAAACAAGACCTTCTACAAGAGATTAAAGATCATAAATTTATTCCAGGGGAAAAGTTTTACTCTGAAGCAGAGTTGAAAAATCGTTACTCAGTAAGTTCAATTACGGTTGTTAAAGCGTTGAATGAACTTACTCTTGAAGGATATCTTTTCCGTATTCAAGGAAAAGGAACATTTGTTTCTAAAGCTAAAGTAAGCACAAATGTTAAATTTTCGGATATAGAAAATCATTCTGTGGATTCTGAACATGTTGAAGTACTTTCTGTAATCGAAGAAAATGACCCTACTATTTTGAAAGAATTGAATTTAACAGCAAAGGATAGTTACGTGACCGTCACACGTGTTCGTTATGCGAATGATGTTCCTTTTTTAATTCACCATTCTCATTTACCGAGAAAACTCATTCAAACCAATTTGGAAAATTTAGAGGCGTTCTCAAGTGTGTCCGAACGTGTGCACTTAGATTCTGGCGTTAATTTGTTCAATCAGTCCTCTGTTGAAACGAATGACATCATATTCCCAGATGATCCTTCAATTCTAAACCAACTGCGCTTAAGTTTCAGAGAACCTGTTGTCGAACAAATTAAGACGACCTACTTGGATTCTAACGAAGTCGCAGAATACACCGTTTCTTATAAGCATTGGAAGTTTTATAAGATTAAAATTGAAGTAGAGCATAAAAAACAAAGGTTGGGACAATAATGGCTCAACCTTTGTTTTTATATAAAGAGTAGTCAGATAGATGGAATTTACATTTTTTACTTAATACAAATAGATATATATACTGGTTGATTTGTTAGTTCAATTGACTCAATCAATACGCCTTCTGTTTCAAAGACAACAATTTCGTTAACGCCTTCTTTTAAGAATTCTTTTGGACAGTATAGACTTCCAACTGGTCCGATATTCCAATAACGGCCTAAGTTTACACCGTCAACTGCCACAAACCCTTTACCAAATTTCGAACAGTCGATATAGGTGTCTGCAACAGTAGACACTTCAATTTCAAACTTATAAAAGGTGGGGTGCCCTGCTACAAATTTTTTTGAATAGTCCACTTTTTCCAATTGCTCTTTACTCATATCAAGCGCAAATTGTTTATAGCCAAGTTGATAATTCATGTTGTGCATAATGCCCTCACGAATCCCTTTTCGCTGAGTGTGCATCATCAGCTTGTAGCCATAATTCGCTCGTCCGGTGTTTTCGATTAACACCTTCACATCAAGTGTTTCTTTATTGGAGCAACCTTTTACCATGCCAAAGTCTGCTACTTCTTCTTGGTTGACTGTCGCATAAGGCACATTATCCAAGAAGACTTGAGCACGATCACTTGCTCCTATAAGCTTGAACTTATTTTCACGATGATAGTTTTTAATTTCAACCTCATATAAACTGTAACCTAAACCACTTCCCATTTCTTCCATAGTAAGTGGATAAACAGATTCTTGAACCTCTGCTATATCAGCTAGAGTCTCAAATAAAGAAACAGCTGCTTTTACTTGAGCTTTGCCATAGTGACCGAACGTCTTGCTACGTGGTTCAGCCTGCCAAACATCTGGACAAACTTCTTTGATGACTTTTTGAACAGCAAAATACTTCGGTGTTGGATTTCCTGCTTCATCTAACAAGGCATCGTAATCATAGCTCGTGATTTGTGGTAAATCTTTCACTCCACGCACAGAACACCCATTATAAAAGCCAAAATTGGTTCCACCATGAAACATGTAAAAGTTAATAGACCCTAATTCAAGCATTTCTTTAACGTCTTTAGCTAAGTCTTCTGCATCGCGACGGATAATTTCTTCACCCCAACGATTAAACCAACCGTCCCAAAACTCCATACACATAATCGGCCATTTTTTACCGTGCTGATCAAAAAAGTTTTGCAAGTGTCGAACATTTTCTTTTGAACGTGAGCCAAAATTACCAGTAACAAATACATCTTCATCAATCAAAGTGCCTGCGTCTAAGAATTCAGGGTCTGCTCCATCCGCTGTGAATAAAGGCACATCCACGCCTAACTCTTCCATTATGATTTTAGTTTGATATAGATAATTTTTTTCCATTCCATAAGACCCATACTCATTTTCAATTTGCATCATAATAATAGGTCCATCATTTGTCGCTTGATAAGGAACTAACTTAGGAATCAAATGACAAAGGTAGTTTCTCACTTTTTCCATAAATAAAGGACAAGTCGATCTTACACGCATACCTGGCGAATTTAACAACCAAGCTGGCAATCCTCCAAATTCCCATTCTGCACAAATATAAACAGATGGACGCAAGATAACCATTAACCCAAATTCAGCGGCTTTTTGGATAAAACCTTCTACATTTTTCATCCCAGAAAAATCAAATTCACCTTCAAAAGGTTCATGAATATTCCAAGGGATGTAAGTTTCAACCGCATTAGCACCTAAAGCTTTTAGATTGTAAAGACTGTCTTCCCATTGCTTTTCTGTTAAGCGGAAGTAATGGATCGCTCCGCTGATAAGTTTTGTTTTTTTGCCATTCACTAAAAAATCTTCTTTTATTTCAAATGTATTCATTCTAATTTTCCTTCTGTGTTTCACCTTTTTCGGAAAGCAAAACTCGTCTTTAAATTTTACAAGTTAACATATTAAGTTATACCCATTATAGCTGATTTATTAAATATATCAAGACTTTTATAAAAATTCTCAAAATTGAGTGTCTTCTCATTCCTAATCTGGGCATAATTCCCGCTAAAGTTGAAAATGATTTAATCAAGACCCGAAACAGATGTTCATCCAAATCAATTCAGAAAGTAAGCAAGTTCAGTCATTCTTCCTTCACAAATACCACCTGGGGTTTTTGTGAAGGAGATACGACTGAACTTGCTACTTTCCATTTATAATTTTTGCTATACGAATACCATAAGATAAAGTTTCGACTAAACTTTCAATTGCATCCTCAGAGAGTGGATCACCAGAGAGCATAAGTCCATCAGTGGTTAACAGATATTTTTTTAGATCATCAAATATTTTAACAACCTCTTTTTCATCTCTTACTGATAAAATGTAATTTTCTGCTTCTGCTCTAGCTTTTACATTTTCATTTAAAGCTATATATCCTGCTGCTTTCATAAGTTCATCATATGTAACTCCATTACGCGCACAAGCTACAATTTTTTGTAATGTACTTGGTGATGGTGCACAAAAATTCATCATATTAATAATTCTTGATAAAGTGCTGGAGCTTATTTTACATTCTCTTGCAAAATTATTTAATGAAATATCTCCTTGTGCTTGTTTTATTAAATCGCTAAGTAATTCAGCATTAAACAATTAAATCAGCCCCTTCAAATGATTGTTTATCTTAATGTAGTGTTATTACATATTTCCATATCGTCAACCTATATCTTTTAACTAGTGTATAAAACTAATCATTTCTTATGATTTTTCTTAATGTCATTATATCATCTCAGTAAAAATGAACATAGCATTTGGAATTTAATGGCTTAATCATTATTAAATTGAATAATATGAACTGATTAATTTGATGGTTAATAATAGTTTTGCCGTTGCTGTATCTGCCTATTTGCTGATTAGGTTAGAAAAACAAATTAATGGACTATCAAATTCAGCTAATATTTTGTATTTCCGTCATCACTATACCATAAATAAACCCTGTGCTAAAAATCTTTCTTTAGGAATACGTTACAACTAAATTTACTCAATATTTATTTATATTTTCTAAATGTCTGCAAGCAAGTTACTCCACTCCTTAAGCTCCATACACTTTAACAACAGAGCTTGTTAGCAAATATTTTTGTTTTCATTATATACTCCTTCTAATTCCAATATGTTTAATTTTCTCTATAACAATGCTTTCCTTTTCTGTGCTATACACTAGTTGACCATTTTTGCATTTTGTAAATTCCTTCATAGCTTCTCTGCCATCTTTTATTGCTTTTATCACTGCAACTTCATCAACATATTTAGTTTTGTCATCTTCATGGTATTCTACGATTTCAAATTTAATAAATTGATTTGGATACATTTCTCTAACTTCCTGCCATTTCATTTGAATCAGCTCCTTTATATTAAATACTAGAATCTTATTCTTTATTTACATTTCTATTTTATACTACAAATTCTTATCACTTTTTATTTTAATTATAACTTACTATATAACTTCTTAAAATAAAAATTTCAATTTGAGCAACTACAAATAATACGTTTACAACTCTATTTTTCATAAATCGAATCCCTGTCCGAAAACATCTTGCGGTGTCATACACTACTGTTGTGCACAATTATAGAATATTATATTTTAGTTGTTAACGTCTATTTATTTAATAATCTTCCCATTACAACTGTATTACAATAGTTTCCATCGTTATTAAACTACACTCAATTTTTCAATAGCCTATTTTTCATTTGGTAAGAAAAGCATATCTTTTCCTTCTTACATTTTCTTATATTGGAGAATATATTCTTTCATTCTTCACATAATAATTAATATTAGGACATTAATTTATATTCAATAAAACTATGAAGGGTGGTTATACTAATGAAAAAATTTGCTTATATATTTTTTATTTTTTTATTTCTATCATTTACTATAAATACAGTGACTACGGTAGCCACTCATAAATCCTTTTCCGAAGGATTTTATTACGCAAAGGATTTAAATATAATGGAAAATGTTAAGTATTGTGTTGAAAATATTTCTCCTAGTTATGATGGTTATATAATTATTTTCGACGATAAACAACGTACACAACAAGCTGTTCGTTTAGAACCTAATTCACAAGAACACATTCTTCTACCTATTAAATATAACTACAAAATTGTAATCGTTGGTCGAGGTGAGCTAGTTTTTTCTCCTTAAAACTTAAAAGTTCTTATACTAATAAAGTTCGAATACTTCGAGCAACTCTGCAGTATTCGAACACCTCACAATATTCTTTAATCTAATATCATAAAAAATATATACTTAAGTACAACATACAACAAGTTCAGTCATTCTTCCTTCACAAAACTCCCTGGGGTATTAATGAGCGAAGCGAATTTGTTAAATGACAAGTGTTTAAAAATCAGATTTAGATTTATCAAGTTTAAGTTGTTCTTCGCCCCATATAGACAATTCATTCAATGCAGGAAGTAGTGCTTTGCCTCTTTCTGTTAGAGAATATTCAACTTTAGGGGGAATCGTTTCATATTGGATTCTAACAATAAGATTATGTTCTTCTAATTCTTTTAATGACTTTGTAAGCATCATATTTGTTATGCCTTTAACTTTTCGTTTTAATTCATTATATCTAGTGAATTTATTTTCAAATAAATACCACATAATAGGTATCTTCCACTTTTTCCCGATGAGATCTAACGCGTATATAAGGGGGCATTGTGTCTCATATTTATCATCACTAGGAAATTCTACATTGGAATGCGTATCATTATCCATAATTACAACTCCTTTAAATTCAATAGTATACTTTTTCATACTAACACAGAAAAAACTGCGTACTTATGTATTTCTAACTTTATGATATATAATTATAACATAAGATCATAAATGCAAAATATAAAGAAATACAAGGAGTATTACTATGAAAGTTTATGCTATTAATGGAAGTCCAAGAAAAAATAAAAATACAGCTACATTGCTTCAAAAAGCTTTAGATGGAGTAAAAGAAGCTGCAAAAGATAAAGAAATCGAAACAGAAATCATTAATTTATATGATTTAAACTATACTGGCTGTAAAAGCTGCTTTGCCTGCAAAAGACTTGGAAGTAAAAGTTATGGAAAATGCGCTGTAAAAGACGATATTCAAGAAGTTTTAGAAAAGTTATCTCAAGCTGATGGGCTTATTTTTGGTTCTCCAATATATTTTGGTACTATAACAGGTCAATTACAATCATTTTTAGAAAGACTATTATTCCCTTATTTGGTGTATGATGAGACCTACTCTACAATTGCTCCAAAGAAGATGCCAACAGCATTCATTTATACAATGAATGCTCCAGAAGAGTTTATGGATAAAATCGGATATCTTTCAACATTTAATAAATTTGAATCTACTCTTGGCCGTATACTTACAAAACCATTAGTTATGTATTCAAATAACACTTACCAATTTGATGATTACTCAAAATATAAATCTACTGCCTTTTCTGAAGAAGCAAAAGCAGCACATAGAAAAATTCAATTTCCTTTAGATTGTCAAAAAGCATTTGAACTAGGTGCAAATTTAATAAACTAGTATATTAACTAAAGTTAATAACTCCATTGAAATATTCTGATTAATTTAATATTTCAATGGAGTTATATATTTAGATAAAGTAGGTATTGATATTATCTATAAGACGTAATATTTTACTATTACGTTTTTAAATAGTATGACGCAAAAAATATCACATTCAACAATGTGATATTTCAATTTATTATTCACTTTTATAATTTTATTTCCGATGTCTTTATTCAAATTTCAAATTTTAATTTATAGATTTAACTTAGTAATATTCAAAATCTTAGTATTTAATAACTACATTTAATGCGTGATCTACATCTCCAGCGGCTTCAATAGCACGTGAAAGTTGTTCCCAAGGGAATTCATGAGTTATGATAGATTCTATATCCCATTTGCCACTTTCCATAATAGCCATAACATCATTCACATCTTCTGGCTTATATCCACCACTACCAATCAATGCATGTTGAGCAAAAGTCATAGCTAGAATATCTACTAGTCTCTTGCCAGCCAGAACTGCAACAACCACCATTCTACATTCAAACTTACCAATCTCTTGATACAGTTCTAGGATAGAAGCTGCGCCAGCTGCGTCAATATATATGTCTACATCTGCTGTTGCTCCATTTAAGGAAGGAGCTTCACCAAAGTATTGTATTGCTTTAGATTTTAGATCTTCCCTGCTATTATTACAAACTTCCATACCAAGCCCCTTTGCTTTTTCTAATCTTAAATCAGAGAAGTCACATATCATAACCTTGTTACACCCAAAATATTTTAATGCAATCGCAGTGGCAATACCTATAGTTCCTGCTCCAAATACAATCGCATTTTCTCCCTGTTTCGGATTTGCTCTACGTGCTGCACGACAACCTACTGTAAATGGCTCAATTAAACTGGCTTCTTTTGAAGAAATTTTATTACTTACCGCATACACTTGTTTATTTAACTCAGCATTTGGAATTAACATATATTCTGAAAATCCGCCTATAGTACCAGCACGCTTAGGATCACCTTTAGCAAGAAGAGGATATGGATATACTCTATCGCCCACTTTGATATTTTTCACATTTTTACCTACTTGCACTACTTCTGAAACCATTTCGTGACCAAACTCGCCACCGACAGTAATTTTATGTCCAGTGCCTGGACCATGGAAATAAACAGCCACATCTGTACCACAAATACTTGAATATATATTCTTAACAATAATATCATTATCACCAGCTAATGGCATTTCCATCTCTATCAATCCAATATTTTTCTGACCATTATAAATAGCTGCTCTCATAATTAACATCTCCTTTACTTCAACACTTGTTTCGTTAATGTAAATATAGTATATTATGATTAACATTGAGAAACAACCATCATTATTACTACATATGTTGTAATAATAAATAGGAGAACGAAAATGAATATAAAAAATAATGAGAGATTTCAAAATACCGAATTAAAAATACAGCGAACTTTATTAGAATTGTTAGAAAATAAAGATTTCAATAAAATTACCGTTCAAGAAATATGTACCTCAGCTAAGATAAACCGTTCAACATTTTATTCACATTATTTAGATGTTTATGATTTAATAGACAAAACAGAACTAAATATGCATAATAAACTTATCACTCTATATGAAAATACAGGAATTTCAAAAGCAAGTTTTCTTAGTACTAAATATATTACTATATTTTTAAAATTTATATATCAGTATAAAAACTTTTATCGTGTACGTCTGCAAACTCGTAAAAGTTTTCCTATCGAACAAGGCTTTGAGACATTGTTAAACGAAATTATTAAACCATATTGTCAAAAGAAAGGCTTTAAATCTGAAAGTGAAATGATGTACTTCTTTGTCTATATTCAAGCGGGCTTCACAATGATGCTAAAGCGCTGGGTAGATAATGATTTCAATGAATCACCAGAAGAACTTTCTGAAATCATTTTAAAGTGTATTTCTTACGGATTTGACTTTTAATAATTTAGCGAATTTAAGATGAATAAACTTCACTTGCAAATTATTCGTCTTATTTAAGTTATATAAGAAAGTTGATTTATATAGGCTAATATGAAGTTAGCTCTTGATTATAACATTTTTGTAAATATCACATAATTGAATTTTCAAAGAACATTTTACTTCGTCAAATCTACATATTCTAAATTAGGCTCATTCCTTAAATATATGCAAACTAAAAACATTTACCAATTTTCCAATTGTACACGAAGCCAGTTTAACTTTGACTTTATTGCATCTATTTCTACTCTTAAATTATCTATTGCACTTATACAATTATGGTAAGCACTTTCTGCTATGTCTCTTTGTAATCTTAATTCTGCAACATCTTCATTTCCTTTTACAATTTCCATTATTAAAGTTGCTGGATGCTTTTCTGTTTTAAGTTTTAATATTTCCTCTGCTTGTTTTACCCTATAAGCCTTTTCTGCTTGTGCTTTCTTTAATCCTAATATCTTAAGCTCAGCATTTCCTTTATTTAATGCATGGATACAAGAATTTAAGCTTCCCATAACTCCTTGTGAATTCATAATTTCTCTTCCTTCCTCTCTACTCTTTAAAATTTTCTTTATAACGTTAATATAAAATTTTAGTTCGCTTGATCCTTTAGTTTTTCTATAACATTGCAAGTTCATATGACCAGCATTAAATTCTTGCTTCTCATTCACAACTTCCTCACCTCTTCATATTAATTGATATTCAAAATCCCCTAATGCCTTCATATAATTACTTTCACCTGAATCCAAAATCCCCCCATCCATATTTTCGCATATATAGATTAGTCGAACTTCTATAGATCCCCACTTCAAAATAGCACTACACTTTGCGTCTATATCCAAATCAGAAATAAGGGGCATGCTTTTGAGTAGTGTTACCTCAGAGGATTTAGCTGTAGACATTTCTTCAGTAGAAGTTGTTCCATTTGAAGTGAGAGTCCAAATCTTGTATTTGGTTTCTCGAACTTCCTCAGCGAACGTATGTGAGTCGAGTTTCCTTGTATTGGGAGCATGCATAAATGGTGCAACTTTTGCTGCTAGAAATTCACAGCTAAATCCTCAGTAACCGGAGCAAATGCATGCCCCTTATTTCGGCTGATATACACCAAATTTCAGTTTTCATCTAAGTCTATAGTTGTTTTCTGTACCTTCAATTTGAACTATGAAATTTTTAGACATTTCATATATTCTGCTTCCTATTGCTTCATCAAAGCTCAATAATTTTTCAACGGTAAACTCTGTTGAAACTATTATTGGTAAGTGATTTAAATATCTGTAATTTACGAGTTATCATGATAGGTAAGAATTTGATGTTATCTCCAACTTTTCCCCCACTTCACACCGGACGTGAAACTTTCGCTTCATACGGCGTTCCAACATTTTGTTATTTTATTAAATTAAATTACTGAATTTCCTACTTGCAATCTTAAAGAATTAAGCTTTCTAAATTGCTTCCTGTTCAATGATATTTTCCCTAAATATTTATTTATTGTGTCTTGTTTTGTTGAATGGATTAACTTATGGATTTCATATGAAACCCATATTAAATTATCATATTTGTCTACACCACCTAAGGCTTTAGACTGTTTATGATGGCATTCCATACTATATATTTCTAGTGGTAAACCTGTTACTCCACATCGTCCTAGTTGACCTACTATAAGTGAAATTCTATTATCAAAGTATTCAGCATTTTCACTAGAATCACAGGTTTTTAAGAGATGTTCAATTAAATGATTGTACCCCTTAAGCTTTGTGTGCACTAAAGTTCTTCCATTTTCAGTATAATTGCATATTCCTTGAATAAAATTCATCGGCGGGGATGTAGTACACCCATATATAGGATATATAGTTATACTTGCAATTGTTCTGACTTTGCCTTTGTATTTACCATATAATTCCATATACGTATCTGTATATTTAGGTTTATCTTTTATCATCGTTCTGCATCTAATATCTAGGCTCTTTAAAACTAAGAAATTAATCTTGCTCATATCCAAACTTATATTAGTAGCTGTTTTATAATAGTTATGAACTCCCAATATAATAGAATTAAGTTTATTTACGGTCGCACCATTTGGACACTTTTGAATTATTTTTATTTGTTCTTTAATTTTCCTAGTTACTTTAGCAATTGCTTTGTCACTCATGTGACTTTGACATACATATTTATTCTTCTTGGGCTTGGCCATAAGTTTAAATCCTAAAAATTCTGTATAATTTTTTCTTAAATTAGTTACTTTAGATTTTTCAGGACTTACATCTAAATCTAATCGTTCCTTTAGCCATAACCTTGTTGCATTATATATTTTCTGAGCAGTTTTATAATTCTTACATAAAATTTTAAAATCATCTGCGTATCTTACTAAAAATACTTCTTTTAGTTTAGATTTCTTGATAGCTCGATATTTATTTGTATCACTATATTGGTGTTTTGTTTCAAATGTTTCCCATTGATTACTTATCCACCAGTCGAGCTCATTTAGAACTATATTAGAAAATAAAGGACTAATTATACCACCTTGTGGAGTTCCTTTCGTTGGTATTCCTTCTCCCTGTATCTCCGACTTTAATATCTTACCAATTATGCTAATTAGATTTTTATCTTGTATTCCTAAATTCCATATTTGTTTCTTCAATTTACTATGATTAACATTATCAAAGAAGCCTTTAATATCAATGTCAACTGCATAATGAAAGTTGCTTTTATTCATTAAAAACATACATCTTGCTATAGCATGTTTCGTTGACCTGTTAGGTCTAAATCCATAACTATGCTTGTGAAATTTAGCTTCGCAAATCGGTTCTAATACTTGTTTAATACATTGCTGCATTAGCCTATCAGCTATACAAGGTATTCCAAGTGGTCTTGTTTTATAGTTATCTTTCGAAATGTATACTCTTCTTACACTTTTGGGAGTATAGGAATTAAATCTTCTTTGAATATACTTAACCATTTCAGAACTATTCATTTTCTCGAAGAATTCTATATTAAGATTATCAGTCCCTACGGTTCTTGAACCATGGTTTCTTTTAATGTTTCTATATGCCAGTAAGATATTCATTTCGGATATTATTATTTCCATAAGATTTATAAATCTGCAATTATTTTTACTTTCCTTATATAATGCGTCTAAAATATTTTGCATACTGTAATATTCATTATGCCTTATTGCTCTTTTCTTTAGTGTTTTGCTTTCCTTCAAGTCTATTACTTCCTTCTCTATTTAAATAGTCTCAGTTTCATATCTCTTAGTCTTACAAGAACCTTGAATTATTCAGTATTTAATTATCAAATAACAAATTGTCTAGTGGCTATTGCTAGAATATCATTACAATATTCATCTCGGCTTCATGCCACCACTTTCACTTGGATTAAATTAAGTTATAGCTAAGTAACTTTTCCTTAATACTATTTCACAGGCAGTAAAGCCTCCATATTCCAAGCTTCCCTTGTTCCGTTACTACTATCTTTACATATATCCTTAGGTCGCTGATATAAGCCTGTGTGCTTGATAATGCCTTTAACACTATATGGATTTTCATATGTTCGAATCTTACTAGTCCACACACACTTCACTTCTTAGGTGACATATTCATTTCTGAATACTCATCATTTAGACCCGTACATTCTCAGCTTTGTCAGTTTTTTAATAACATTCTAACCATAGATATTTTATAGACACCCGACCTATCATACACTCGACTACCTCTAGTTCGCTATTCCTCAACTTTACTTGTTAGGATGTACTCTCAGCCGACTTCACCGAGCTTATAACCCTTAATAATTTACTTTATTAAACGCTATTCGGAGTATTAGTGTAGACGTTTCAAGACGTTACTCTATCATTCCATCTATCGCAGTAACAGTTCTAACTTCCTAAATTTAATTAGCTAAATTAGGCTATTCTTTTCAAATAGCAACAAGTCACACCAAACATTATGTTGACATCAGTTTCATTAACTTTCCCTTTGTACAAATCATCAAGTAATAAAATTTCACAGGTTTGGTACTTGCTTAGTGTTTTTTTGTAATATTCTTCATCAATCATGTTTTGTTTAAGGCTTGTAACCACATCTCTATAAGACATATAAACAACTCTTATATCTTTCTTTAAAAAATTATTTGCAAGGGCTAAAGCAATATGAGTTTTGCCTGAACCTGGATTACCACAAAGTAAAATTGAATTTCTTCTCTCACCTCTTATATTGCTGAAACTTTTATAATAATCTATAGCTTTAAATTTCATTTCTTTAGATTTATTTGACCATTCCTCAAAATTACTAAATGCCTTATCTAAATTATCTGTATTTATCCCACTATTTCTCCATAATCTTTTTACCTTCTCATTTTCTAAACATTTACATGGTGTCATTAATGGTTGTGCATTAACTTGTTGTTTAATAATATATCCTGTATCTTTGCATAATTCACATTTAAAAAGGCTCATCTTTTGCAGTTGCATTGCCATATCCACTTGAATTTGTTGATTGCCCATAGTCAAACTTTCTTTCAGCAGCCTGTCCACCTGTATCGATTGATTTCCAATCTCTACTTGTATCTGCTGATTCCCCATCTCGACCTGCGTTTGTTGCTTGTCCATCTGACCCACTTGTTTTACTTCTCCCATCCACCCCATTTCCTTTACCATTTCCACATGTACCACTTGATTCACTTGCCCACTCTGCATTTGGCTCCCACTTTGGTATTTTGACATTGAATTTCTTTTGACCTTTTCCAGTATTCTCTCCAAAGCTTCCATTTGTGCCCTCCTTCCATGAGAATATCTCCTTATTATCTTCCCTTAATGGAAATATTCCTTGCCAACAATTTTCTATGCTATTTTCTAAAATCTTAATTTGTGTTTTTTCCTCATAAGATAGATTTTTCAATTTATTAAGCATTAATTGCACTGCTCTATCTGTCATTGGTTTTTTAATTTCAGCTCTCATTTTTATAAAGTCTATTATGGTTTCCACTAACAATTTATTTTGAGTAAATTCATTTATATATATAAACTTCTTTTCATTCTCAAAATTCTTATCATTCTTATTAGTGGTTAGAGATTGGTTACGTATTGGTGACACATTGGTTACTTTAGGGTTGTCAGATTGGTTAACTATAGCTTTTCCACCTTGATAAAGTCCCCAATTCACTATACTTACAAGTATTCCTGTCTTGGTTGATTCATAGGTTAAAAAATCATATTTTTTGAATTTCGTTAACGCAGTTCTTACGTTTTGCCTAGAAATTCCTATTCCAGATTTGCTCATTATTGAATTAGCACTTGCAACAAATTGACCTGCTTCTGCTTTAAATTGTTTGCCATTCCACTCCCACTCTTTTCCTTCATGATTTGCCATGCCTAGAAAAGTAATTAGGATAACTTTCTGCTCAGGTGTTGAATTTAACCAAATAGCTTTTTTAAATAAACATCTATAAATCTTAAACCACCCTTCATTCATCTCACTCAACTCCTACTTTTAAATTAACAATTAATAATTTTCCTATTAACTGTTAACTGAATCAACTTCCCGCCCTTTCTCACACATCCAAAAATAATCATACTTATAAGCACTACATTTCAAGCCCTCTAATTCTTCATTATCTTCTTCATAATCAAAGCTTTTAAGTTCTATAACATCTGCTTTGCACATTTTCTCCTTATAAAATCTACAAGTTTTCCAACTACATTTAACTAACAACTTAAATTCCTCCTTTTATGTGGCATTCTTTTTAATCAAATCTGAAAACTTAAATATATCTATTTATTTCATTTATTAAAATAGTTGGTGCTTTATATTCCTCAATTATTTTTCTAGCAGTTTCTAATTGACATCGCTTTATAGATTGATAGCGTTCAACACCAAATTCTCTTTTAAGTTGATGTTGAATATCCGCATAAACTTTGCCTCTTAAGGAATTGTCATTATAAGCTGAACTTCTATACCCACAAAGCACTTTTATTCCTACCTTTTTAACTAAAGATTGAAGCTCCTTGCATTCAATATTAAAAAGCGGCATATTCTCCTTTAAATCATCAACTTTCTTTGCTACACCTTCTATTTTCTTATCTTGCTCTTCTAAAATATCTAATTGAATTTTTAATTGTTCTCTTGGAGATAATAATTTAGCTTGCTCACTAACTAATTTTTCACATTCAATAAAGTAATTTCTATACTCATATGATTTTTCTGTTCTAGCCATCATTGTTATATGTTTTGCAAATTCCAAACTTATGGCAAAATCTATGGTTGGCCTGCCACCTTTTAGGTTTTCCTCACTATGAGGAATACCTTCCTCAGTGTCTAAAACCCCTATCCAATCAATATCCTTCTTAAAAAACTCACTCTTTTCTATATTAGTTGGATACCACCTTGCCCAATTTTTTTCACGAAGACCTAATCCTAAATATAATTCCTTTGCACTGACTAACCCTTGGTCTGTTATTTTTATTAGTGTATTCGTAAGCTTGTCCTCCTTTACCCTTTTATCTTTAAATCTTTAAATATTTCATCTGTAGAACATTTATAAGTATCAGCAAGTCTTTTTATTAACGCAGGTGAAGGATTTGTCCAACCTTGCTCTAATTTATAAAATGTACTTTTACTTATCTTCAGTGCTTCTATAACCTCTTCACTTTGAAAACCTGCATTTAATCGTCTTAGCTTTATTGGTGTTAATTTCATTTTTTCAATCCCCTTCAAATTAAAATTTTTTTAAAGACTTGTTATTTTTTTGATTGTGATTAAAGACTTGTTTCTATTAAATAATTATTTTTTCTCTGAGTAACTGTTTTATATTAATCAATTGATTTTTTCTCTTAATTATCTGCTTGTATTAATTAATTCCTACATTAGTGATTGCATTTCTTAACTCGTTGATTTTCTTACACTTAATTACCAGCTTGTCTCACTTTCTAACTTTTCTCTTAATTACCTGTCTGTCCTGTTTTACTAACTTTTTTCTTAATTACCTGCTCACTATTTTACTAACTTTCCTCTTAATTACCTGTTGGTCCTATTTCACTAACTTTCCTTCTAATTACTTGTTTATCTTAATCAATTGATTTTTTCTCTTACTGATTAGTTTGTCTTAACATAACTATATTTTATCAACAATACCGATAAAAGCAAACATGTGTTCTGTATCAAATAGTGATAATTTTAGTAATTATATACCTTAATATTCCATTTACTCCTATTTTCTCAAAATCTCCATTGATTTTATCGGTAACTATGATAAAATTATCATTAAGAGGTGACCGTTATGTTAGGTGATAAAGTAAAAATGCTCAGAAATGAAGTAAAAATCACACAACAGAAATTAGCTGAAGCTATTGGAGTAAGCCAATCTACCATAGGAATGATAGAAGGAAATAATCAAGGTGCTAGTAATGACACTTTAATAAAACTTGCCAATGCTCTAAACACTACTGTTGATTTTTTATTATCCGATGATATAAAAGAAATAGACATTAATAATAAAATCAATGTCACTGAAATAGAAGCTGATAATATAAGAAGAATCGAAAGAGCTAGAAAGAAAATGGATCCTAAAAACAAAGAAAAAATGATGGAAATTTTGAGATCTGCCTTTGATGAATACTTTGATGATTAGATATGAATACATAAAATGCATAAAGAATTCATTTTGAAATAAGGCAAACGAAAGAAAAAGCAAGTTAGCTAGGAGTGTAAAAATCATGAAACAACAATATATAGATCAATTCGAAGACATATTCAAATCAGAATCATTGCGTGGAGAACGAATTCATTGGAAATTAAACTGGTTCTTATACACTATAATTTTAATTATGAGCTCCTTTATATACTTCATCCAAGGTAATGAAACAGGTAAATATGGAATAATCCTTTCTTTGGTGAATCTATTTTATAATTTATTTATCACTTTCTTCATTTTCAAAAAAAAATCTGCCGGATTGGTAAGTTACTTCACAATGTTTCTAAATGTGTTATCGCTAACAATTTATAATTATATAGATGCTACCAATAATTCAGCCCTAATACTTGCTACAACTGCTTCCACTTTGCTGTATCCAATCTGTATTTTCCTTGGGTCGCTAAGAATGGACAAGTATTTGATTATTTGGACTTCCATATTATCTATTATTTCCATGGATGGTCTCTACTTATGGTTTTACAACTCTTTTGATCCTTATATTGTAAATCAAATGATATCAACTGATATTCTCAGCCAAACTTATAGAACCATTTATTTAATCATTAGCGGTCTATTTATATATTCCGTTCCAATAAGCATGTGCAGAATTCTTAGAGCCCAAGAGCGATTTGCTAGAGAAAGTTTTGAGAACAAAAAAAATGCACAGCATGATTGCTTGACAGGTGTTTATAATCGTTTGTATTTTGAGCAACATTTATCTAATTGTATTCAGATAGAAAAAAAATCCAGCCATAAGTTTGCCTTGTTATTCATTGATCTTAATGGATTTAAACAATTAAACGACACCTATGGGCATGATTTCGGGGATTTTGTCCTTAAGTCTGTTGCAGAAGATGTGTCCGCAACCGTACGTGAAAATGATTTGGTTGCTAGAATCGATGGCGATGAATTTGTCATTATCATGTCAGAAATATCAGAAGTCCATGAAGTCCAAAATTTCAGTTGTAGAGTCCTTTCTGCCATAACACGTAAAAGGACATATGGGAATATAGAACTTTCACTTGGAGCCAGTATAGGTATTTCTTTATATCCACATGACACAGAAAATATGAAACAACTGATAAAATACGCTGATGAAGCTATGTATAAAGTCAAAAAATCAGGAAAAGAAGGTATTATGTTTTACAACTCTATTAACAATCAGTGTAGTATTTAGAATTCAAGGTAAGGGCTACTTTACTAGCTATAATAAAAACCTTATGAAAAGTGTTACCTAAACACAAAAGAGAATTATGATTACCCTTTATATGTGTAATCACAATGCTCTTTTGCAACAATCTGTTATTTATATAATACATCTTCATATTCTTTATTTTTCTCAAATTCAGCTTTAGCAAATGTGCAAAGTGGTATTATCTTTTTATTTTCTTCTCTGGCAAAATCAACAACTCGTTTTACCAACTTATTCCCTACACCCTGTCCTTTTAACTTTTCTGACACATTAGTGTGATCAATTCTTATTTTATTTTCACCCATATTTACAAATGTTATCTCTGCATCTGGATTTGCCTCTGAATCTCCTACATAAAATTTTTTATCCCCTTTTTTTATTTCAATCATAACAAAGTCTCCTTTTTATATAAATTTTCTGTCTTCTCTATCCTCAACTTTAACATTTTTAATTTATTCAAAAATACTTTAAAATATGTTTAATGTTCATAAATCGAAGAATTTTATAAGAGTTTAGCTAAGAGGATATGATAAATTAGTGGAAAAAGATGAATTTAAAGAATATTGTAGTGATAAGATTATTGTTAGTTTTACCTCTAAAATTTATACATGCAGCTTAATCTGTAAGGATATTACCAATAGTTTTTAACACAAATAAGCGTCCGTGAATCAATCCTGAAAAAGCAAATCCAGAAGAAATCACAAACGTTATTTACTATTGTACAAGTGGAGCTTTGCAATACACATGAATAAACACCTTTAAAAATATTTACAACAATAAACACTCTATTTCCTCTTGTGTAATATCCATGCTAATTTTTCTGTCTAAACCACGCCTGTCATCTTCTACCTTTTCTATTATTAATTTATTACCATCTAAATTAATAATAACGTCTCTATCCCTTTCAGTTATTCCCATCTCTTGTAATAACTTTACTGGAATAGTTAATCTGCCATTTATAGCTCTATCATCACTTTTGTTAATTGTGATCTTACGTTTCATATATCCTCCTTGTTATAACGGACTTATTACAACTATTTTATCTTATATAATTATTATGTTCGCTATTTTTCTTTGTATAATTATTTTATTCGCTATTTTTCCCTATATAGGTATTATCGAACAAATATCTTTTATATTTAGTATATATATTTTTTTATTGAACTTAATATGTGGTAGAAATTCTATAGCTAATTTTTATTCTTTCTTTTCTTTTTATCTGATGCTATTATTTTATATAAGTATATGTTTAGCAACAAATTAAAAATATGGAATAACATATTTGTTGTATAGAGGAGTATTTTTTGAAATTGAAAGAATAAATAATTATTGGAGGATTAAAGTATGATTAATATTTCAACTGACGAATATATTATGTTTTCATTTAAATCTCATAAACACATTAAACCATCTAATGTAATAGTAAACATCATTGCAAATATAATTTCAGAGGGAATTGCAGGTAGAGTAATAAATGACTTTGAATTAATTCTCACTAATGAAAATCTGTATATAGAAGCTCTAGGCTATTGGACTTGGGGTGGACTGACTGAAACTTTATATACAGAAAAATTTAGTAGAGAAGATATCAAGTCATTTGAAGTAACAAATGAAGGTTCTGAGGAATTAATTACAATAACTACAGCTAATGACAAAAAAACAACGTATGTTAGAGATAATGAAAAGAAAGATAACTTAGGTTTAATAATGGCTGAGTTATTGTCAAAGCCTCAAGAAAATTAGCATAAATTATATGAAAGAAATAATTAAATAATATAAGGCTGTAGTAAAATTTGCGTAATTACAAATTTGCTACAGCCTTATATGATCTATTTATAAACATAATTATTAATTAAATTTATTCTTTATTTCATTGATAGTTGAATTTATTGAATCTAAAGTATTTAATTTATCCGTAAGTTGCTTTATTATCTCTTGATAATTTCTTTCTCTTTCTTCTTGCTTTAAATCCCTAGTTTCCTGTGCTTTTAATATGTATACTATGAGTACACAACTTAATATCACCCAAATCCCTTGAGTTGTAGCCGATTTTATTAATTCATCAAACATAATCTCCCTCCTTGCATAACCTAACAAAATTTATACTTATATATAGAATATACGTTCTATAACCATATATACTATATATGGAAGTAATTTTATTTCAAATATTAGGCACATGAAAATAAATAACAAGTCTAAAACTGCCATGACTATTTTTCATCGTGACATCATAGCGGGCCTATTATGGTATTTTGCTGATGAGCAGAGAACCAAAATCTATGATTTTGTGTGAATCGCTTACTCAGTGAGCATAGCGAGTCGAGCTTCATTTATGATGGAAAATAGGCTGGCAGATGGACTTGTCATTTTTTTGATTGTGCCTTATATGTAAATATATAAAAAATGGAGTTATACAGGAGGTTGCATATGGATTATGAATATATTGAAAGCCTAGTATTTAAATCTAAAAATGGTGATACATTATCTAAAGAAGAGCTAACCTACGAATTTCGCCCTTTAATAATTAGCATTTCAAGAAAAACTTTTCTTCATGGCTATGACAAGTTTGATATCCAAAATGAATGTTATAGAACACTTTTTAAATGTGTTGGTTTATATAACCTGGAGAATCATAGATTTGTTGCTTATGCTACAAATGCAATTAAGAATAACATTAAGGATTTAATTAAAAGATCTAAAACGCGAAGTTCTGCTGAAGGACATGAGGCACTTTGCCTTTCTGACAATTTGGAGCATAGCCTAACTTCAGATGAAGACACCTTAGAAAATTCACTTTGCACTAAATGTGATTATGAAGATTTAAGATTTGCTATTAGTAATTTAACAGATGCAGAAAAGGAACTTATTAAATTTGTATTTTTTAAACATAATACAGTTAGAACTTATGCATCGAAGAAAAACATGTGCTACTCCACTGCTAATCAAAGGAAAAAGGTTGCTTTAAACAAACTAAGTAAATATATAAATAAACTTAAATATGCATAATAAAATCCTATATATATGTTACAAAAAATAATCTGCATCAATTAGGTAACAGTATCTTAATTTTCTAAAAAATTAAAATTATAACTTATATATTATAATTTTAGGCTATGTTAATGAACAGTGTTGATAATATAGCCCATAATAATGGAACTCATTTTCAAGAGTTCCATCATTTAACAATTTAATAAAAACACCCAATAAATTTACTATAGATTATGCTCGTTTTTTATATTTTCCAAATGCTTTTTCAGCATCTAAATGTACATTTTTAATGAAAAGTACAAACCATACAACAAAAGCAATCCAAAAGCATACTGCTCCACCGAATAATGACAACACTGCTCCAATCAAATAAATCATTGCATATATAAAGAAAAATCTACGCTCATCTTTGCTCAAACGAGCCTCATCATATTCTTCTCTTTCTTCCTTAGTCTTAGTATTATATCCAGATATAAGACCACATGCTTTTTCTTTTAGAATCAAAAATATCATTCCAATTAATAAAAATATTCCTGCCATAACCAAGCCAACTATTGTCCAAATATACTTTTCCATTAACTTTCAACTCCTTCCGTAAATATAATGCTTTCTTGACATTTTCGTACAATCATCCATTTGTTTAATTATATACTACGTAACCACAAATATTTAAATATTTAGGAAAATCTGTTTTCTTTTATAGATAACCAGCCCAAAAGGTTTACTTATTCATTGGTATAAAGCTTGATTTTACCTACATATTTTCCGAGGAATAAGTAAAGTTTACTTCGTGGTTATCTATATAGATACCCACCCCTTAAGTTATACTTATACTATGAATATATCTCCAACTAGAAATAAAGGGGCCTGCTTTTGCGTAATGTTACATTGAAAATTTTGATGGCTGCGCTTCTTAAGTGAAATTCCAAATCTATGATTTGGTTAATTGAACTTACTCAGCGAACGTATGTGAGTCGAGTTTCCTTTATATAGTCCAAAATGCTTGTTCAAAAAGTGAGAATCGGAATTTTACATTTCGTTCTTCGAACTTTCTCTGTGAGCGCTTGCCTTTGGGGCTAGCATTTTGGGTACAACTTGTAATCTTAGAAGCACCCATCAAAATCTTCCGTAACTGGAGCAAATGCATGACCTTCATTTCGGCGGGCATACACTTAAGTATAGTTTTCGCCGTGGGTATCTATAATTAAAAAATTTAGAATAATCTAACATTCTATTGACAAAATAAATAGGTATTACATATAATGTTCATATGAACAGATATTCATATATTCATATGAAAGGAAGATACGTGTGGAAAATAATAATATTACTAATATTGATAGTTGCAATTGTACAATAATTCATGAAGATGTAATTAATAAGGTTAAATCATCTATACCTGAAGATGAAACACTTTATGATTTAGCTGATTTATTTAAAATATTTGGAGATTCAACAAGGATAAAAATACTATGTGGCTTATTTCAAGCTGAAATGTGTGTTTGCGATATAGCTGCACTACTTGGAATGACTCAATCAGCTATTTCACATCAATTAAGAGTTTTGAAACAATCAAGGCTTGTAAAGTACAGAAAAGAAGGAAAAATTGTTTATTATTCTTTAGAAGATGAACATGTTAAAAGAATCTTTGATCAAGGGCTAATTCATATATCTGAGAAAAAATAAATCAACATTATGGGGAGGGCAAACAAATGAGCAAAGAATTTAAAAATCTTAGTAATGGGGATTTAAAATTAAAACCTAAGGGCAATATTAATATAAAATCTAAGAGTAATATAAAACCCAAAGGTAATATCAATATAAAACCTAAGAGTAATATTAATATAAAGCCACGAGAATTTAGCAATAATAATATTAAAAAGGAATTTATTCTTGAAGGATTAGGTTGTGCTAACTGTGCTGCAAAGATAGAAGAAAAAGTTAGTAAGATTAACGGAATTAATTCAGCTAATGTGAACTTTTTAACTAAAACTTTAACTTTAGAAATTGGAGAATCAAGTATAACACAAGAATTAATCGCAACAATAACTGATATTGTTCAAAAAATAGAAGCTCATGTAAAGGTAAAAGAAAAGCAATCAGACAAATTGTTGAAAAAAGAAATATTACTTCAGGGATTGTGTTGTGGTAACTGTGCTGCAAAGATAGAGAGAGAATCTAATAACATTGATGGTGTAAAATCTGCTGTTGTGGATTTTGTGTCTACGAAGCTTATTATGGAAATAGATAATCCATCTAAACAAAATACTATTATTGAAACAGTTAAGGAAATAGTTAAAAGAATTGAACCAGATGTTAATGTAATTGTATCTGAAGATAACGCTAAATTATTAATAAATAAAGCTGAAGAAGACGAGGAAAATAATAAGGGTGAAATAATTAAGTTGGTTATTAGTGCAGCTATATTCATTATTGCTACTGCATTTAAATTTTCATTTGCATTAGAACTTGTTCTTTATCTAATAAGTTATATACTTGTTGGTGGCGAAGTGGTATTAAGAGCATTAAAAAATATAGTAAGAGGTCAAGTATTTGATGAAAACTTCCTTATGAGTGTAGCAACTATTGGTGCTTTTGCTATTGGTCAGTATCCAGAAGGTGTAGCAGTTATGCTTTTCTATCAAGTAGGAGAACTTTTCCAAGATATGGCTGTTAATCATTCAAGAAAATCTATTTCAGCTCTTATGGATATAAGGCCTGATTTTGCTAACTTGAAAACAGGAAATGAAATAAAAAAAGTATCACCTGAAGCAGTTAGTGTAGGTGATATTATATTAGTAAAACCAGGAGAGAAAGTTCCACTAGATGGCATCGTAATTGATGGTAACTCTATGGTAGATACATCAGCTTTAACTGGTGAATCAGTGCCTAGAGAAGTAGTTGTAGGCGATAATATCTTAGGTGGAGTTATTAATAAAAATGGACTTCTAACAATTGAAGTAGAAAAAGAGTTTGGAGATTCTACTATTGCAAAGATCTTAGATTTAGTTCAAAATGCAAGTAGTAAAAAGGCTCCTACAGAGAATTTTATAACAAAGTTTGCTAGATACTATACACCTATTGTTGTATTTTCAGCACTAGCATTGGCTATAATACCACCACTTGTTATGGATGGAGCAACATTTTCTGAGTGGACATATAGAGCATTGGCATTCTTAGTAGTATCTTGTCCTTGTGCCTTAGTTGTATCTATACCTCTTGGTTTCTTTGGTGGCATAGGTGGAGCTTCAAAAAATGGAATACTTGTTAAAGGTGGAAACTATCTTGAGGCTTTAAATAACGTTGAAATTGTAGTATTTGATAAAACTGGAACACTTACAAAAGGTGTATTTAAGGTAACAGAAGTAAAACCACAAAACAATATTTCAAAAGATGAACTTATAAGTTTTGCAGCATATGCGGAAAGTTACTCAAATCATCCCATAGCTACATCTATCATAAGTGCTTATGGCAAGGAAATAGTTAAGAATGCAGTAGGCAATTATGAAGAAATATCAGGTTATGGTGTTAAGGTTGTATTTGAAGGAAAAGAAGTTTTAGCTGGTAACTATAAATTAATGAATAAAGAAAATATTCTCTATGAACAAGTAGAAACTATAGGTACAGTAGTTCACATTGCTGTAGACAAAAAATATGCAGGATATATAGTTATCTCAGATGAGGTAAAAGATGATTCGGCAAAGGCTATAAAAGCTTTAAAAGCTATTGGAGTTAAGAAAATAGTAATGCTAACAGGTGATAATAAAACAGTAGGAACAAAAGTTGCAAAACAATTAGGTATAGATGAAGTTTATACTGAATTACTACCAGACCAAAAGGTTGAAAAGTTGGAATTACTCGATAAAGAAAAATCATCAAAAGGTAAATTAGTATTTGTAGGTGATGGAATAAATGATGCTCCAGTTTTAGCTAGAGCTGATATAGGTATAGCAATGGGCGGAGTAGGTTCTGATGCAGCAATTGAAGCTGCTGACGTAGTTATAATGACTGATGAACCTTCAAAGATTGCTGTTTCAATAAAAATAGCAAAGAAAACAAGAACTATAGTAATGCAAAATATATTCTTTGCTTTGGGTATTAAATTGATTTTATTAATTTTTATAGCATTAGGCATGGGTACTATGTGGGAAGCCGTATTTGGTGATGTTGGCGTAACTGTACTTGCAGTATTAAATTCTATGAGAGCTATAAAAACAGAAAATATATAGATATGAAGCACAATTAAAAAAATGGGGCTGTTGCACAATGAATAAAAATTCATTATGCACAGTCCCTTTTGCATAATTCATATGAAATAGCAGATCTTTTATACAAATGTTTTTAATAAACAACCATTTTGCAACAATCCCATTTTTTCATATGCCTAATCTTAAGCGCAGTCATAATGTTATGGCTGCACTTTTTACTGTCTTGTAAGATTTATGATACAATTCCCCATCTGTTCACTAGACTGTTCGTCACCATGGTGGTCATCATTATGATCATGTTGAATTATTTCATGTGTATGATTATGTTGATGTTCTTCCTTTAGTAAAAGTGCTGACCCAATAAGACTTTCATTCATTTAATGAGAAATTTCCTTTGTAAATATCCACTGCTTTTCCTTAATGTCTCTGCCTTTAACAACAACATTATTACCATCAACCTCAATATACAGCCCCTTAATATAAGGTTCTTGCCTTCTACCACCTTTACTATTTTCATCAGGTATAATTGTATAATGAACAGCTCCAGTATGAAGCATTGTAAATGGTTGATCTAACTTTACACTATTGCTATCTAAATCTCTATGGCTATGAGATGAAAATAATATTACCTCTGGATATTGGGATAATATTTCTCTAATTTTATTACTTTGATCAGATCCAACCCAACCTTTATTCCCACTATTATTAGCACTATCTAAGGGTTGATGCAGAAATACAAATATAGGTTTTCCCTTTTGATATTTTTCAGCGAGGGCCTCTTTTAACCATTTTTGTTGATCTTCAGATATAAAAGCTCTCACTGAATCTAATGTTTCTGAATTACCATCCTCAGATCCTAGAGATATAAAATGATAATCATTTACCCATGTATCATGATACACTTTTTCTTCACCAGAAAATTCAAGATATCTATTCATAAAGATTTGAACTTGCTCAGGTGAATTCACATCTATGTCATAATTAAAAAACTCATGATTACCTATATTTTTAATAATTGTCTTAGGTAACAAATCTTTATTTTTACTTATAGTTTCTTTAACTGAATCATACTGCGTCTCAATACCTTGATCTACAGTATCTCCATTTAATACTAAAGCATCCATACCAGGATTTATTGTATACAAATCGTTAATAGCCTCTTGGAAGCTGTCAATATTCTCATGAACATCCCCCAGTACTGCAAACGTAAGATCTTTATCAGGTACTGCTGACACTACCCTTTTATCCATAGGTTTAGGTTTGTTCATATACATAACTAATATTATCCCTATAAGAACCACCACAATTGTACTGCATATTAATTTAATCTTTTTCATTTTTATCACCTCTACTATAAAACATTTTTATTTGATAGCCAACTTCCACTTGAATCAAGTTTCACTTTATCTATAAATATATCCCACTTTTCATATTATACTCATGATTTTCAAAAATCTACTGTATTTAATAATTATAGTTTTCCAAAGATTTCTATGTAATTTTCCAATCGAAGTCATATATACTCTATGAAACCAATTTGAAAGGAGGCTAAAATTATGGCTATTATAGAAATGCCTGAATCAACTGCCCTTATTATTGAAGTACAAAAAGGTGTTGATAGGGCAGGGGATCCAATCTACACTAATAAAACTTTCTCAAATTTAAGAAATGATGTTGCTGTACAAAATGCTTATGATGTGGCAGAAGCAATTAAAGCTGTCTTAGAAGCAAACACAAGAGATACTTTCTTAAATAAAACTGCTACTCTAATCAATAACTAAGAAAATTTTAATTATTAAATGGAAACTTTGAAGGGAGGTTTTATAAATGGAATATGTTTTATCAATGACTTTTTTAACTGAATTTGGTATAAAGTCAACTTTAAGCATTAATGGGGTTAAGCCTACTATCACACAAGTAGAAGCTAATGCTCTAATGGATACTATAATTTCAAAGAATGTTTTTTTAACAGCATCTGGTGCTCTATCAAAAAAAGAAAGTGCCCAATTGACTGAAAGAAAAATCACTAAATATGAAGTAGCTTAATATTGAATAATCATAACTATTTTAAAAATCAGGTATACAAATTTTAGATTTGTATACCTGATTTTTTAATTTATTAAATAATGCTTGTTTATTTATTTATTTCAGAACCAGTACTATTCTCAATTACCAAAGTTCCGATTCCGATTCCTTTTAACACATCTTCTAATTCATATACTTCTCTAAGTTTTAAACATTTATCCATTCCCAATTCAATAGCATCTCCAGCATTCATGTTTGTTTTTGTTTCATATGCGTATTGAAATATATCTTCAAACATATAATAAACGTCCTCTTCCTCTTCATAAGTGCCATAAAAAGCATATTCATGAATACCATATGCATTGTTACCTTTTGTAACAAACCAAACTTTATCATTGTGAGGTATTCTTAAAAAATTTCTCCATATTAATAAAGCAGATGTGGAATAAAGTTCTTTTGCATTATCATCTTCAAATATTTTTTTTATTAAAAAAGCTGTTAACACCTTGCAGCTATAGAAATTAGCCATCCCTAATAAATTATAATCTAAAAATCCATAAGCTAATTTTGCATATGAATCATAAACTTTACTTTGATCTGTACTTTCTCCAGCATAATAAGCAATTATATGATAATTATGTTGTCTCATTGCATCTAATTCTTCTTTTTTTGCATAAGTAAATTCTATTGTGCAATTACATATTTCCTCTGACATTGGAGCATTTCTTTCAAGTAACCTAAATATTTCATTACCAATTGTTATTTCATAATATAAAACACTTTTTTCATATTCATCAAGTATTGTCTCAACTTTAACTTTATCATTAGTTATTTTACTTATTCTTCGAATTATTATTTCCCTATCCATTACAAATGATTTAGGAAATAATAATAAAAGTGCAAATGTGTTCTTTTTATTTTCCTCATTAGTATTTTCTTTTATTGATTCTATACTTTTTTCTTTTATTAGGTCTTTGTTTTTCTCGTCTAGATTACTTTTTTCCTTTAAACAATTAATCATGTTTCCCTCCCACAATTCATAAACTAAATCGTTTACCCATATAATCTTATAATATACATAAATTAACTTTTATGTATATTATAATCCATATCTTACCATAATTATATTGTTTTTTCTACCTTTTTATTTTTCTAATAACTCCTTAAATACCCTATTATGCTCTACATCCTTACTAAAAGCTTGAATAACCCTTATAATTTGCTCTCCACCTATTTTCTCATTAGAATTCACAGCAATTCCTATGACATAAGCTTTTATTATCCTATAACTATTAATTAGTACTTTAACGCTTTCATTCAAACTTTCTCCTTTATTAAAAGGAATCAAATCCTTAAAAATCTGATTTACTAAGTAATTTTCAAATACATGAGAATTCTCTTCTAGCTCATTAAAATATTTAGGTGTGTTCTCTAAGTAATTGCACATATTATTTTCACTTAAAATTCCTGCTTTATATTCTTTTACACACTCTTTTAATTTTACACTTCTTATATTTTTCACAAGGTCATCCTTGGCAATGCTTATGTAAAATTCATTATGTTCCTCAAAGGCTACGCCCTTTAAATCTTCATAATCCGTTGATTCATCATTGAAATCCTCTAAGAGTTCTTCTATATTATCAAACTCCTGTGAATTGTACAGTTCTTGAATTTGCTCATAAAAACTCCTAAGAATATTTAATCTCTCTTCTATGGAAAAACTTCTATTTTGCATAATATTTATGGATATTACTCTTATATCCCAAAAATATTGAAGTAGGCTTTCAGTGCCTTCAAAGGCTTCGCAATCAATAATTCTTCTTATTTCAATATTTTTTTCGTCTATGTCCTCGCTATCTTCAATAAATTCCATTTTATCTTTATTTAAAAAGGCTCTATTACATATTTCTATACACGAAGGTAATCCACTTTTTTCATACACGTTATCTACAATATTAAATACTCTAGGATAGCTCTTGCAAGTTATGCAAAGATTCTCTTGCCCCTCCCCTCCATGTATATCACAAAGCATATTTGAATTCAAAAATAGACATCTATTTTCATCTTTAATTACCATAAATCCATGATTAAAAGAATCGTGTTCATCTTTATTTAAAGTAAACTTTCCTTCTAATAATTCCTTAAGGTCTCCAGTACTATTCACGTATTTATTATAAGTATCCTCATCTATATTTATATCCCAGCCAGCACAACAACTATCAGTACAGCTTGAACTTATGCATTTAAATTCCATCATATATTTAGGTAGAAAAGTATTAACTTTCATATAGTACACCTCTTATTTAAATTTTAACATTGTTAAAATTTTAAAGCATATGAAAAAAAATAACAAGTCCGTATATTAGTTTGACTCATTATTTTCCTTCATATGCCTAAATCCATATTAAATATAACTTCACAATTAAAATAAGAGATAACCATTATTATATGTCTATCTCTCAAACTTTAGGAGTATGTGAAGTATTTTATGTTTTTGCATCTAAAGTATTTTTATGTATTTGTATCTTTAGTTTCTTTATATCTTTAGTTTATTTATCGCTTTATATCTTTAGTTCATTTATCGCTTTGTATCTTTAGTTTATTTACGTCTTTAGCTTCTTTAATTTCTTTACATCTTTAGTACATGTATATATTAACATAATGCGACAAATTAATCCATGTTTTTTTGTAATATATAATGATATTTATTTCGACAAACTCATTATTATAGTCAAAACCTATAGATTTCTTCTAAATTTCATATTACGAAATGAAATAGTAGCTCCAAAATCTACTCTTTAATTATTATTTATTTCAAACTTATTTTAAGACCTACTATATGAAATTTCACTCAAATATATCAAGGCGCCCACTTTCTATATGCTCCATTTTATTTAAAACAAAAGATGCAGTCAAATTAATGACTGCATCTATATATAAATTATTGGGGGGGTATTGAGTTGGAGATTTTTATTCTTTTGTATATTTATATAATAACACAATACGACAAATTATTATACACTTTTTGATAAATCATATTATTTTTTTAATCTTATTCTTTCTTCGAAGAATTGTCTTACGTAACTCGTCAACTAGTAAAACCAATACTGGCCATATAAAAAGAAATCCCCATTCATGCAAGCCAATCGGTGCAGTATTAAAAACTCCATTTAAGAAAGGTACATAAATAAGTATACAAAGTAATGATAACTCAAAAGCAATTCCTAGCAATATTTACTATTTCCCTTCTTTTTACCTGTTAATTATACATTAGACAGATAAAAAAATAAGACAAGGATATATCCACATATCCTTGTCCTAAATCTATTATGATATTATACGATCATTAAAAACTTTTTATAATTTTCAATGCCATCTTCTCTATTAGTCTTTTCTAACCATTTTTCATATGTAGCAAAGTTTTCTTCTAATATGCTTATATTTATTTCACTACCTTTGCATTTCTTTCTTTCTGCATACATAGTTATTTTTATTAATTTTCCCATTTTATTAAGTTCCTCCATTTATTTCTTTGAATATATTTAACTTTAATCCAAAAATCTAAATCCAGAAATTAGTAGATAATTACTCGAACGTTTGTAATTTTATATACATTATATTTCTCATATCTGCTATTTATTTTTGTTCTATTGGTGATATTAATCATAATGAACATTATGATATATGTTATATCTCGAAATTATAATTAAAGGTATTTTTATTCCTAAGGTCAATCTTAAAAACAATATCTATATCTTATTAAAAATCAAATTTCACTAAATTAATATAAATTCAAAATAAAAAAGCACTATAGCGAGCAGTGCTTAAGTCTTTAAATTCATATTCTATAAATCTATTCCAATAGCCCTAAAATATATATATTCTAGGATCTTTGTTTTTGTCGTACTAAAGTTCTCTTTTATTATAATATACTATTTTTCGCAAAAAATCAAATTGTATTTTTTCCTAATCGACATATTAACTTGTAATAAATTAATATTTTACCATTTAAACCACATTATATTATGTATTACTTTGTGAACTAGATTTATTATTACTAAGTACATAAAACAATGTACTTCTAATTTACTTTAAATATCAATATATAATCTACTTCTAGTTTACCTTAAATATGAATATATATTAATACTTTAATTAAACAAACATTAGGCACAGTCAAAAAAATAACAAGTCCATTGCCTTACAATTGTAACATCCTAAAATTATGGAGGAGAAATTTATGGTATTACTTTTATTATTATTAAGTGGAATCTGTTGGATAGTAGTTTATCTTCAATTAATTTTTCTAGGTTTTAAGGACAAAACCTACGGAATGCCATTTGTTGCATTAGCACTTAATTTTTCTTGGGAAGCACTTTATTCTTACATTGATTTAAAAAACAATACAGCAACTATTCAAACTTGGTTTACCTTAATATGGCTTGTTTTAGATATTTTAATTGTTTTTACTTACTTAAGATACGGAAAAAAATATTTTCCAAAACAAACAAATAAAGAATACTTTATGCCTTGGACTATAATTATATTTATAATGTCATTTGTTGTTCAATATTTCTTCGCTTTAGAATTTGCTGCTTTAGGAAAAGTATACTCAGCATTTCTTCAAAACCTTATAATGTCCATATTATTTATTAAAATGCTTGTTAGTAGATCAGACATGAAAGGTCAAAACCTAACTATTGCACTAAGTAAATGGATTGGTACTTTAGCACCTACTATTTTATTTGGAATTATCTATGGAAATAAGTTGATTCTTGTTCTTGGAATATTCTGTTCATTATTTGATATCATCTATATATACTTTTTGAATAATATTAAGAAACTATCTTTTAAACGCTCAAAATCTACCACAATGCTAAACTCAAAGTAAACGTATAAATTTGGCTATGTTTTAATATGGTGTTGAAATATAACCAAAAAAAATTATAGGTGGGGTTGTCCACCTATAATAATCAATATCAGAAAAATGTGCGTTAACTCAACTACACATTTTGCTCGTTTTGTTCACTCAGACAAATTGGAATTTGTCGTTTAGCGAAGTTTTATATATGCCATACATATAGTTCAATATCATAATTACTTTTTAATAATACTCAATATAAAATTTAGGGTTGCCTAACTCATGAAGTTATAATATTGGTTATTAACAGTCACTTATAGAATAATTTCATAAAGTTTATAAAGTATACAACATATTGATACAACAAAAGTTATTCCTACAAATATCTTTGTACCTACTTTTGCTTTCGTATCCTCCTTTAATGATATACTTAATGAAATAAGATTAAGTATTGATATTAAAATCCAAAATATATAATCAATACTTTTAAATAATACTATACTTATTACAAGTATAGTATTAGCTATAGGATAGATACTATTAAATTTTTCTTTCATTTTTATACACTACCTTTTATTTTCTAAATGGCTAAAATAATTAAGCAACAGTTCGTTCTTCATTCTAAATTATTTTCACTCTGCAAATTACTATTTATCTACTACTACACAGTTAATTACCAGTGTGTCACAGCATAAGAATATTACATATTAATCTTAGTCTTTGCAGTTAATTATAAGCCTGTAAAGTCATAACATTTACTCTATGTTTTTTTTCTGCAAAATCCATAGTAACTTCTTTAATCTTTTTATATCCTAAAGCAGACCAAAAGTTCGCACCTTTTTGATTATCTTCGATAACACCTATTCTAAATGACTTTGCTCCTAAATTAATTGCCCATTCAACTAATGCTTCATGTACAATTTTCCCCAACCCAGTTCCTCTTTCTTGTGGTTCAATAAGCATTAATCCCAACATCCATTCTCCGTCAATTGGATAATCTTTCACAATATCAATTATCCCAACTAATTCATCATCAATTTTATATATACCCAAAACAAACTTGTCCTTATAGTTTTTGTTTGGAGGTATAGTGGTGAATATTTCAACTATATCTTCTTTAGATGGTAATATTCCGTCATGCAATACATAATAATCTGAACATTTCTCACATAGTTCCTCAACAATCTTATGATTATTCTTGTAAAGAATTTTAATCTTATATCCATTCATTAAATTAATATTTTCCACAATGTATTTCCTCCGATATGATTCATCCCCAATTAAAATTATGTCATAAATCATTTTAATTACAATATTACGTTTTATTGGAATATTATGCACCAACTAATTTAATAATTAAAAATATTAATAAAACCCATACTAAAATAATTGGAATAGCAAGATACCATTTTTTAGGTTTTCCGTCACGCCATAAGTTTTCTGCTTCAACTCTACACTGCATAAATATTTCTTCTGGTATAAATTTTATTGTTATTGCTATAAGTATTGGAACTAAAATTATGTCATCTAACAAACCTATTACTGGTATAAAATCAGGTATAAAGTCAATAGGTGACAATGCATATCCAATTGCAATTCCTGCAAAAATCTTTGCTATTACTGGTGTTTCTTTTTTATTCAAAGCAATAAATAAAGCAGGTATATCTGATTTTAATTTTTTTGCTCTATCTTTAAAATCCATTATTCATATCCTCTCTTCATTGTAACTACTTTTATTTCGCACTTTTAAGAAAATTGTGCTTTATGGGGAAATTAACATTTGAAGCCCGATAACTGTCATGAGAATACCTACAAATTTAATAAACCTCTCTTTTTGCATCTTATCAATTATCTTTTTTCCAGCCCAAGTCCCCAGAATCATGGCAAATCCCATAAATAAACCAATACCAATTGTATAAAATCCTATACCAAGGTATTTCTGATATATAATTGTTTTTGAAATATGCATAGCAATTGCTGTTACTGCTTCACTTGCGATATAAGAAGTTGGTGTAAGGTTAAGCGAAAGAAATAATGCTGCTCCTATTGGTCCAGCACTACCAACAAGACCAGAAATCAATCCTACCACCGCTCCACCTATAAGTATTGTTATATTATTGGGTTTAAATTTAAGAACTTTAAAATACTTTAATGCAACAAAAAGAATAATTGTAAATCCTATCCCTCTTGTAATTAAATCTTTAGGAACTTCTACAAATGAAAATGCACCTAAAATACTCAAAGGAACAGCTCCTATAATAAATACAAATACAGGTTTCCATGTAATTTGCCTGAAACCAAAAAATGCTCGTGATAAATTACCAATTAATTGTGCTATCGTGAGTATAGGAACAGCTATTTCCGTTCCTATTGTTTTAGATAAAAGAGGGAGTAATAATAACGCGCCTCCAAAGCCTGCCGCACCTGATATTGCTGCTGCAAAAAAACTACCAATAAACAATACAACATATATACCTATTGAATTCAAAGTTGCACCTCCACAAAACTAGTATTACGCCACAATCTACCAGTATGCATTAATTATAGCATAATTTGTAAATACCGCATTATTCAATTTTCAAAGAACAATTTCTTATTTGTTGCGTCAAAAATAGTATGACGCAACAAATATCACATTGAACAATGTGATATTTCAATTTATTATTCACTTTTATAATTTTATTTCCGATGTCTTTATTCAAATTTCAAATTTTAATTTATAGATTTAACTTAGTAATATTCAAAATCTTAGTATTTAATAACTACATTTAATGCGTGATCCACATCTCCAGCGGCTTCAATAGCACATGAAAGTTGTTCCCAAGGGAATTCATGAGTTATGATAGATTCTATATCCCATTTGCCACTTTCCATAATAGCCATAACATCATTCACATCTTCTGGCTTATATCCACCACTACCAATCAATGCATGTTGAGCAAAAGTCATAGCTAGAATATCTACTGGTCTCTTGCCAGCCAGAACTGCAACAACCACCATTCTACATTCAAACTTACCAATCTCTTGATACAGTTCTAGGATAGAAACTGCGCCAGCTGCGTCAATATATATGTCTACATCTGCTGTTGCTCCATTTAAGGAAGGAGCTTCACCAAAGTATTGTATTGCTTTAGATTTTAGATCTTCCCTGCTATTATTACAAACTTCCATACCAAGCCCCTTTGCTTTTTCTAATCTTAAATCAGAAAAGTCACATATCATAACCTTGTTACACCCAAAATATTTTAATGCAATCGCAGTGGCAATACCTATAGTTCCTGCTCCAAATACAATCGCATTTTCTCCCTGTTTCGGATTTGCTCTACGTGCTGCACGACAACCTACTGTAAATGGCTCAATTAAGCTGGCTTCTTTTGAAGAAATTTTATTACTTACCGCATACACTTGTTTATTTAACTCAGCATTTGGAATTAACATATATTCTGAAAATCCGCCTATAGTACCAGCACGCATAGGATCACCTTTAGCAAGAAGAGGATATGGATATACTCTATCGCCCACTTTGATATTTTTCACATTTTTACCTACTTGCACTACTTCTGAAACCATTTCGTGACCAAACTCGCCACCGACAGTAATTTTATGTCCAGTGCCTGGACCATGGAAATAAACAGCCACATCTGTACCACAAATACTTGAATATATATTCTTAACAATAATATCATTATCACCAGTTAATGGCATTTCCATCTCTATCAATCCAATATTTTTCTGACCATTATAAATAGCTGCTCTCATAATTAACATCTCCTTTACTTCAACACTTGTTTCGTTAATGTAAATATAGTATATTATGATTAACATTGAGAAACAACCATCATTATTACTACATATGTTGTAATAATAAATAGGAGAACTAAAATGAATATAAAAAATAATGAGAGATTTCAAAATACCGAATTAAAAATACAGCGAACTTTATTAGAATTGTTAGAAAATAAAGATTTCAATAAAATTACCGTTCAAGAAATATGTACCTCAGCTAAGATAAACCGTTCAACATTTTATTCACATTATTTAGATGTTTATGATTTAATAGACAAAACAGAACTAAATATGCATAATAAACTTATCACTCTATATGAAAATACAGGAATTTCAAAAGCAAATTTTCTTAGTACTAAATATATTACTATATTTTTAAAATTTATATATCAGTATAAAAATTTTTATCGTGTACGTCTGCAAACTCGTAAAAATTTTCCTATCGAACAAGGCTTTGAGACATTGTTAAACGAAATTATTAAACCATATTGTCAAAAGAAAGGCTTTAAATCTGAAAGTGAAATGATGTACTTCTTTGTCTATATTCAAGCGGGCTTCACAATGATGCTAAAGCGCTGGGTAGATAATGATTTCAATGAATCACCAGAAGAACTTTCTGAAATCATTTTAAAGTGTATTTCTTACGGATTTGACTTTTAATAATTTAGCGAATTTAAGATGAATAAACTTCACTTGCAAATTATTCGTCTTATTTAAGTTCTATAAGAAAGTTGATTTATATAGGCTAATATGAAGTTAGCTATTGATTATAACATTTTTGTAAATATCACATAATTGAATTTTTAAAGAACATTTTACTTCGTCAAATGAAAATTGCGTATTAAACGAAATGAGAAGTATTTACAAGTTTGAGTTCGGCTTATCAAGTTTAAGTTGTTCTTCACCCCATACAGACAATTCTTTCAATGCAGGAAGTAGTGCTTTACCTCTTTTTGTTAAAGCATATTCAACTTTAGGGGGAATCGTTTCATATTGGATTCTAACAACAAGATTGTGTTCTTCTAATTCTTTTAAGGATTTTGTAAGCATCATATTAGTAATGCCTTTAACTTTTCGTTTTAATTCATTATATCTAGTGAATTTATTATCAAATAAGTACCACATAATAGGTATCTTCCACTTTTTCCCGATGACATCTAATGCGTATATAAGGGGGCATTGTGTTTCATATTTATCATCACTAGGAAATTCTACATTGGAATGCTTATCATTATTCATAATTACAACTCCTTTAAATTCAATAGTATACTTTTTCATACTAACACAGAAAAAACTGCGTACTTATGTATTTCTAACTTTGTGATATATAATTATCACATAAAATCATAAATGCAAAAATAAGTGAAAAAAATATAAAGAAATTCAAGGAGTGTTACTATTATGAAAGTGATTGCTATCAACGGAAGTCCAAGAAAAAACGGAAATACCGTTACATTATTACAAAAGGCTCTTGAAGGGGCTAAATCTATGGGTGCTGATACTGAAATTGTACATCTATATGACTTGAATTTTAAGGGTTGCACCAGCTGCTTTGCCTGTAAACGAAAAGGCAGTAAATACAACGGTCACTGCGCCATGAAAGATGATCTAACGAGTATCCTAGAAAATATTTTGAAATGTGATGTTTTACTGTTAGGTTCACCATTATATTTTAATAGTGTTACCGGAGAAATGCGTTCGTTTTTAGAGCGTTTGTTATTTTCAATTTATACATATAATACTGCTAATCCAACATTTTTTAAAGGTAAAGTAGATGTTGCAGTCATCTATACGATGAATGCAACAGCTGAAAATATAAAACAGTCCAACATGGAAGAATCTATATTCGACCATTTAAAGAATTTACTGAAATTGTTATTAAATGGAACATCAGAATTTTTACTTTCCACCGATAACTATCAGTTTAATGATTACTCTAAGTATGAGTCATCAATATTTGATGAAAAACATAAGGCACAAGTAAAAATAGAACAATTTCCTATCGACTGCCAAAAGTCCTTTGATATAGGCGCTAGGCTAGCAGTTCATATATAAAAACATAAGGCACAAAAATGTGCGTACTTGTTATTATGTTTATTAACGAATAAAGTAGTAACATTAATAAAATACTAGATATAAATGAAATAGTTTTATAGCGATAAATAATTTAGGAGGCAAAAAAAATGAAAAAAAATTTAGGTGCTAAACTTATGGTCTATCCTACACCAGTTTTGGTTGTATCTACTTATGATAAAGAAGGTAATCCAAATACCATGGCTGCTGCTTGGGGGGGGATTTGCTGCTCGTCTCCACCCTGCGTGACGATTTCATTGCGTAAAGCTACTTATACTTATGATAGCCTTATGGAAAAGAAGGCTTTCACAATAAATATCCCTTCAGAAAACTATGTTAAAGAAGCTGATTATTTTGGCATAGTGTCAGGGAAAAAGGAAGATAAATTTGCAAAAACCGGACTTACACCGGTAAAAAGTGAATTTGTTGATGCCCCTTATATAAGTGAATTTCCAATAAATATAGAGTGTAAAATTATACAAGTTATTGAACTTGGCTTGCACACTCAGTTTATTGGTGAGGTTATGAATGTTAAAATCGATGATACTATACAAGAAAAAGGAAATCAACCGATTATAGAGCAAATAAAACCCTTAATATTTGCTCCTGATAGTGCAAATTACTATGGTATTGGGGAGCAAGTTGCTAAGGCATATTCTATAGGTAAGGAGATCGGATAATAAATGACAGCTTTCTATGATAATATAAAATATCATAGGAGGCTGTTTTTTATACAAATCATTGAGTTCCCCTATAACTTCTCTTGATGTTGAACAATAAATTACTATTACGTTTATTAGAATAAAGAGAATTACTTTAAATACACGTCATGTTTATAATTTATGGATGATACGCTTATATATTATTTCAGCCCCTTGCTTGGCGGAAATCTCACTTACATCTATTTTCTCTGTGTCCATTCTATAATAATTACTTAACCTTGGCACACTTCTCTTAATGACATCTTCGTTCCTAATTCCCTGTCTAATGTCTCCTGCAATTCTTGCAATTAATGATTGCTCCGAGCATACAATAGAGAACTTATATAATTTACAATCGTGTTTGTTCAATCTTGATAGTACATCATCAAGAATTATTTGTTCGTGCATTACCCAACAGAAAATAATATTTTCATATTCTGTACAGGAAATAAAATTATTTAAGAGATAACTAATATTATCAATTACCATATTTTTTGTTTCGTCAGTAACAATAAAAGGTGACATATCCCAACACCAATCACCGTCAAGAAAAACACATTTAGGCAATAGTTTTTGCAGTTCTTTACTCGTTGCTGTTTTTCCTATACCCATTGTTCCATTTATAAAAATAAGATTTTTCATCATACTTCCTCTCAATCATTTAACTCCTACTTAATTCGCATAAATCTACCAATACGCATTGATTATAGCATATTTTGTAAATATCCCATTATTCAATTTTCATTTTACTCATTAAATATACATATTATTCATAAGTTGTAATATATTTTTACCACTATTTATCCTAATTACCCATTCTTCACCTAGCTTTGTCAGTTCATTGTTTGTTCTATCATGCATGCATCTTATCATGGCATTTGCAGCATAAACTAATTAGGTTATCACTAACACGTTTTAAGTCTGCAACAACACATTATGACAAAAAAATACCACACTGAATCAATGTGATATTTTTGTTTATTATTTATTTATACTAATACACCATATAAGAATACTGTGCAGTAAAGATTATTTATATGGAAATAACTATTAGTAATAGTTATTTCCATATAAAAAGTTATTCAGCCTTTTATAATACATTGAACGTAACAAGTTAATACGTTATATTACATTCAAACTGAATTCTTCAAGGAATGTTCAATACCCAAAGTGACAGTAATTCAATTGCATTTGTGTTACTTTCAGAATACCAAGACACACTTAAGCTAACACTCAATTATATCTTATTTATTAACATTCTAGATATAATGCATGCTGATAGCATAAGAAAACTTACACCAAGAGAAACATTTAATCTACAAGAAATTTCCTAATTATGACCTTCTTCTTTTCAGAAAGATTTAGCCAAACGAAATCCTAGATCATCTATTCCAAATGAGGGATGCCCACGACGACGGCAAGTAGCTCCGCATCCTCTAGCCTGTTCAGCCCAGCTCCCACCACGAAAAATACGATATTGACCATATGTTTTTTCATCGTACAAATCCCAGCACCATTCCCATGTGTTTCCTAACATATCGTATAATCCCCAATTATTAGGCTCTTTTTTACCCACCTCATGAATCCTGCCTTCCGAATTCTCACAATACCAAGCAATGTCCTCTATCTCTCCATACCTATAACCTGTTGATGTAGATTTACAAGCATACTGCCATTCTGCATCTGTCGGCAACCTATATCCATCGGCATTCCAATCACAAAACACATTACTGCCATTTAGTTCAAAAGTATAACATTCATTCAATCCACATTCCTTTGAAAGTAGATTGCAGAATGAAATAGCATCGTACCAAGATACATTCACAATTGGTGTATAATTCACCTCTATATTATCTTGTACCTTATGAAAGATTACTTCATATAAGCTTTTTGTAACTGGATATTTAGCAAGAAGAAAAGGCTTAATTTCAAATTTTCTTTTAATTTCTGTCAAATTTCCCTTTTGTCCAGGTATGCTCATTTTAGAATCTGAACTAATCCATTTCTGTTCATCGCGATAATTCCTCAAATATTCCACACCACCAGGAATACGTATCATTTGGTTATTTAAATAATTCTTTATATTACTATCCATAGATTTCACTCCCATAACCTTGAGTTCATTATTCCTTTTGTATTTAATATTATTTTCTGTGCTTCATCGTTTAAGTGAGAGTCCAAATTTTATATTTGGCTGCTCGAACTTACTCAGCGAACGTATGTGAGTCGAGTTTCCTTAATATTATACTGCTATCTTCTGAACACACATTTTGAAACTTATATTTATTCTTCCAAAGAGCATGCCAATTATTATCATTATTAAAACACCAATTATACCTGCCACAATTTCCATTTAAATACCTCTTTTATTACTTTTTTGCATTATTCCATCGCCAAAAATCACCATTTATATGGTACATCCTTAAATTGGAATTTTAAAACCACTAGTTATACTCATATTATTGGGTATACAACCTTAAATTCTTCACAAACGACAGGCATATTTTCTGTAAATTCTTGACCAATCTCTTTTAGCTCCATAGAGAAAATTTCAGAATGACATTTTCTCCAAGATGTAAGTGTACGATCAAGCTCACCTTCTTTATATGCATGTTCCTCCTTCACTTGGTTGAAAGGTATTGTATATATTTTTATCGTTTCTGTGATACAAACAGCTTCTCCTTTTGTATTTAATATCAAATTATATCCTCCAACTGATGGCAATGGAGCATTTTCTGCAACATAACAAGGATACGCACTAGCTGTTGCAGTTTTAATCCCATTTAATACTAATTCAGCCAATAAGTCTGGCATGTCAGGTGTATTTCCACCAAATGCCCATGCCTCGTAATTTTTAGCATTTATGTTAACTTTAATATATTCATCCCACATTTGTATTTCAGTCATTTTCTTTCCCCTCTTTATATAATCTCTCTAACAAATTACTGTTTATATTACTCAACTTCAAATCGAAATTTTTAATAGTTACCGTTTTCTTTATTTTGTTTTCGCAACATTCCACACCTGTTTTCTGGCAAGTACTCAAATTGATGCTTGTTATATAGCAAGTCAGCAGGCTTATTTGCTATTAGGCAAATATAACTATCCTCGTGTGTATTCTCTTCAAAGTAACTGTCAATGGCCTTCATAATTTTCTCTGCATAACCTTTACGCTGATACTTCTTGTCTACCATAATATCACTCACAACGTAGGTTATACCGCCATCGCCAACTACTCTGCCGAATCCAATCAGTTCTTCTTTGTCATATAGGCATACTGTAAACAAGGAATTCTTTAATGCAATCTGGCTTCTATTTAAATCTTTATTTCCCATTCCAGAACGTAGCCGAAGGCTCACATAGTCTTGGGCTGCTGGAGCTTCATAAGCAAGTTTCATACTCATCTTTTCTCCTCTACAAATTACTCTTTATCTACTACTACACAGTTAATTACAATGTTGTAGCAACTACAAAATCTTGATTGTTATACCTTTTAAGAAAATTGTGTTGTAAGTCATTTCTTCTCTTTAAGAATTGAATCTGCACTAAATGTTCCAACTAATTATATATCCGTATAAAAAAAACACCATATTAGGAAAGTTGAATTAAATAAAGTAAATGTAAGTAGTTGAAAGATAATTAAAATCATTCCTTAAATAGTTCTATACATTTTTCTGAAATTCTCTTTCCAAATACGTTGAAAAGTTCCTTACTTTCTTCGAAATTTTCTTTTAAGGCTACTGGCCCTAAATGAATATATGGTTCACCTATTGCGGAACCGCCAGAATAAACTAACATTCCTCTTACCATAAGATGAATAATAATTGTTAAAATAGCAGTATCTGCTCCCCCCTGTGGGAAATTTGCAGTAGCAAAAACTCCCCCTATTTTACCTGAAAGATTACAGTCACGCGATTCATCAAACCATTTTTTAATTTGCCAGCAAGTATTAGCATAATAAGTTGGAGTTCCAAAAATAACAGCTTTACTTTCCTTTATATACTCATAATCTATATTTTCAATATCAAATATTCCCACTTCAATATTTTCTATAGTTTTCATACCCTTTGCAATTTCTTCTGCCATTGTATGTGTCTTTCCCGTTTTACTAAAATAAATAATTGATAATTTCACTTTTAACCTCTCCTCAAATTTCAATTTTATACTTATCATTTTGTTCTATATGCTTCCATTCAATAGTTTCAAGATAATTGTTCCTGTAGTCTGGGTGAATAAATAACATTTCCAAAGTATATTCATTGTTCTGCTTAATTCCAACTGTATAAGCTCCAACAGTATTATCACCATATTTTACTATTACGTTTTTAAAGAAAACTACGTATTAAGAACTTTCACAAATAACATTTCATATTTCCATAGTTTTTGCTAATACAGCAAGTTTGCTTAATGTTTTCCAATTACGCACAGTTGTTGATACATTCAATTTATAAAGATTATTAGCAAGTTTTGAATTTCGAATACTATGATGGAATAAAAGATATACATTTCTCCCTACAATATGATATTTATCACTTTCAGTTCTATAAACATCTATGTACTCAATCTTTTCTTTTAAAGGATTATGTGCCAATAATGCAACATACAGACTCTCTACTTCGGATAACGTCTCTGCTTCTGTTACTTCATCCTTCGAGAATGGGCAATTCAAAATAATCTGTTCTAACTCTGTAGATGTCCTCAAAATAACTTTTACAGGAATTCCAAAAACTGCCTCAATCTCATGTTCAATTTTATTACACAGAGATTTCTCTGCTTCATTTGATTTGAATAGAACATTTCCACTTTGAATATATGTTTTTACTTCACAAAACCCAATTGATTCAAATACTCGTTTCAAATCTGTCATCTTAATTATATTTTTTCCACCTATGTTAATACCTCTTAAAAATGCTATATAAACTGTCATATTGTAAACCCTCCTTGATATGAAAATAAATCGTAATATCCTAACGTTGTGAATCAACATAATAAGAATGTGTAATAATTAGTTATAAATATTATCTTCAACTGTTTGTTTCAATCCTTTGAGAATAATGTCCCAGTTTTCACAAGTTCGATTAAATATTTCTTCTGTTTTAATATTGTCTTGAGTAACTGAAAGTAAAGTATCTTCACCTTTTTCCATCAATTCATAAGTTATGTTTGCATAATTTTCTGGTTTATCTTCCAAACCAGAGAAAGGAGACCAAAAAGCATATTTGAAAACTTTATTTGTTATTAGTTTTGAAATTAATCCCTTGTCCTCATAGATATTCCCTTCCCACTCTCCTCTAAAAATTATAGGACTTCCGATTTTCCATTCAGAAATTGCTTCAGTACCAAATAAATACTGTTTTATCAATTCAGGATTTATCAAGGCGTTCCAAGCTTTAGATACATCAGCATTAATTTCAATTTCTTTCTTTACAACCAATTCTTTATTCATAAGTAATCACTCCTTTAAATATTTTTATTTAAATCTTTTGACTTATCGCAACTTTAGTGTCCCTACTTTTATTACTTCCTATTTATGTACAATAAATTACTATTACGTTTTAAAGAAAACTACGTACTATTTAATTTCTGCAAAAATTTCATGTATATTTCCATCTGGGTCAGCAAATAGTGCTGTTCTTTGATTCCAAGGCATATTTTGTGGTTCATGAACAGATGTTGCTCCTTTAGAGATTAACTCCTTAAATGATTCATCAACATCATTAGGATTTTCACATGGGAAAGCAAGTTCAAAGCCTTGTCCAAATGACTCTTTCCTATATTCACTACTATACACATACATAACATCTCTCATACAAATAGCAAATCTTGCTCCATCGTTTTCAAATTCAACATAATTACCAAGGTCACTTTCAATTCTAAATCCAAGAACTTGATTATAGAAATTTTTCATTTTATCTATATCATTTGTCCAAATCGTAATAAGATTAATTTGTGCTTTCATCGTATATTTTTCCCCTTTCTTAATTTAACATATAGTTCGCTTTAAAATAGAATTGTGTATAAAAAGATATCGCAAATTCATCTGAATAATGCGATATTTTACACTTATTATTTATTTTTATAATTCATAATGAAACAAAATCACTATTTAAGTTCCACCGGATTAATATATACTTCTCCTTTACCAAGTAATATAATTGTGTAATTAGGAAGAATAGGTATTGTATTATGCTTTTCTGAATTGGGTGTCAGCCGTATAGCTTGAAGTATATTTTGATCTTCATCAGTAATTATAATAGACATGGTATCTGTTGATGAAATGTTTGAAACAGAATAAATGTCATCTTTTGAATGATTAAAATCAGATAATGTATAAATACCTTGGGTAAGATTATTAGTAGTTAAAGCTGCAAATGCAGGTTTTAATCCACTTACAATAAATGTTAAACATAAAAAAGTCAAGAATAAAACAGTAAATCTTTTCATTACAACTCCACCTTTCAGTTATATTATACTCAATGAGCCTAATAATATTAGTCCTTTTTACTTTTACAATAAAATCCCTACTTTAAAACACTTTGTAAATATCCCATTATTTAATTTTCAAAGGACATTTTCCTATCTTGTTACGTCAAAGCTACATATTACGTATCTAAAACATTAACTTAACAATATAAGCAATTATGATGTATAAACCTACAATTATTGAAAATATTCCAACAGCCTTATTTCCCTTGTGAGTTTCTTTTGAATCTAAACCTTGTGACAAGTTAACTTGATATAAACCACTAAACAATTGAGTACCCCCCCAAATAACATCACAATATAACTATCTCCATAATAAGGAAACGAAAGGAATAGCGCAACAATTGTAAGTATACTAAATACAATGCTTGCTAAATAAAATACGTTATTGTTAATTTTCAAGTTTAATAACTCCTGTCTCATTATTTCTAAATAATTTCTTCGTCATATTTACTATTATTCATTAGATTATAGTTCTTAATAACACTTATTATAACATAATTTACAAAAATATCACACAAATTGTACATATATTGATTCTCTATTTTTCACATCTTTTACTTTGATATATAAATGTGTTACATTGCTTTGAGACATAAAGTTCTTAGCCTTTATTATCTCTTTATCTATATCAAATATTTGAAGCCATTTGGACCACTTAATATAATTGTTGATATATTTTGTTGCAACACCATTAAACCTATTCATCCATTTCTTTAAATTGCTATTGAAAGCATTAATATGTTGCATATGATATGATCTATCTTTATGTTTCCTCTTTTTATACAATACCCAACTCATAAGTTATACGTATATTTCAAAAAAATTGGTAATTATATTTATACTTAGTGAACATTGATCATTAATTTTCTAAGTATAAATACAATTTCAGGAACGGTTATCTACATGGATATCCATTCCTGAAATTATACTTATGCGATGAATATATACAGACTAGAAATAAGGGTCATGCATTTGCTCCAGTTACGGAAGATTTTGATGGGTGCTTCTAAGATCACAAGTTGTACCCAAAATGCTAGCCTCAAAGATAAACGCTCACAGAGAAAGTTCGAAGAACGAAATGTAAAATTTCGATTCTCACTTTTTGAACAAGCATTTTGGAACAACTTATAATCTAGAAGCGCAACCATCAAAATCTTCAATGTAACATTCCGCAAAAGCATGACCCTTATTTCTAGTCTGTATATATTCATCGCATAAGTATAATTTCAGGAATGGATATCCATGTAGATAACCGTTCCTGAAATTGTATTTATACTTAGAAAATTAATGATCAATGTTCACTAAGTATAAATATAATTACCAATTTTTTTGAAATATACGTATAACTTATGAGTTGGGTATTGTATAAAAAGAGGAAACATAAAGATAGATCATATCATATGCAACATATTAATGCTTTCAATAGCAATTTAAAGAAATGGATGAATAGGTTTAATGGTGTTGCAACAAATATATCAACAATTATATTAAGTGGTCCAAATGGCTTCAAATATTTGATATAGATAAAGAGATAATAAAGGCTAAGAACTTTATGTCTCAAAGCAATGTAACACATTTATATATCAAAGTAAAAGATGTGAAAAATAGAGAATCAATATATGTACAATTTGTGTGATATTTTTGTAAATTATGTTATAATAAGTGTTATTAAGAACTATAATCTAATGAATAATAGTAAATATGACGAAGAAATTATTTAGAAATAATGAGACAGGAGTTATTAAACTTGAAAATTAACAATAACGTATTTTATTTAGCAAGCATTGTATTTAGTATACTTACAATTGTTGCGCTATTCCTTTCGTTTCCTTATTATGGAGATAGTTATATTGTGATGTTATTTGGGGGGGTACTCAATTGTTTAGTGGTTTATATCAAGTTAACTTGTCACAAGGTTTAGATTCAAAAGAAACTCACAAGGGAAATAAGGCTGTTGGAATATTTTCAATAATTGTAGGTTTATACATCATAATTGCTTATATTGTTAAGTTAATGTTTTAGATACGTAATATGTAGCTTTGACGTAACAAGATAGGAAAATGTCCTTTGAAAATTAAATAATGGGATATTTACAAAGTGTTTTAAAGTAGGGATTTTATTGTAAAAGTAAAAAGGACTAATATTATTAGGCTCATTGAGTATAATATAACTGAAAGGTGGAGTTGTAATGAAAAGATTTACTGTTTTATTCTTGACTTTTTTATGTTTAACATTTATTGTAAGTGGATTAAAACCTGCATTTGCAGCTTTAACTACTAATAATCTTACCCAAGGTATTTATACATTATCTGATTTTAATCATTCAAAAGATGACATTTATTCTGTTTCAAACATTTCATCAACAGATACCATGTCTATTATAATTACTGATGAAGATCAAAATATACTTCAAGCTATACGGCTGACACCCAATTCAGAAAAGCATAATACAATACCTATTCTTCCTAATTACACAATTATATTACTTGGTAAAGGAGAAGTATATATTAATCCGGTGGAACTTAAATAGTGATTTTGTTTCATTATGAATTATAAAAATAAATAATAAGTGTAAAATATCGCATTATTCAGATGAATTTGCGATATCTTTTTATACACAATTCTATTTTAAAGCGAACTATATGTTAAATTAAGAAAGGGGAAAAATATACGATGAAAGCACAAATTAATCTTATTACGATTTGGACAAATGATATAGATAAAATGAAAAATTTCTATAATCAAGTTCTTGGATTTAGAATTGAAAGTGACCTTGGTAATTATGTTGAATTTGAAAACGATGGAGCAAGATTTGCTATTTGTATGAGAGATGTTATGTATGTGTATAGTAGTGAATATAGGAAAGAGTCATTTGGACAAGGCTTTGAACTTGCTTTCCCATGTGAAAATCCTAATGATGTTGATGAATCATTTAAGGAGTTAATCTCTAAAGGAGCAACATCTGTTCATGAACCACAAAATATGCCTTGGAATCAAAGAACAGCACTATTTGCTGACCCAGATGGAAATATACATGAAATTTTTGCAGAAATTAAATAGTACGTAGTTTTCTTTAAAACGTAATAGTAATTTATTGTACATAAATAGGAAGTAATAAAAGTAGGGACACTAAAGTTGCGATAAGTCAAAAGATTTAAATAAAAATATTTAAAGGAGTGATTACTTATGAATAAAGAATTGGTTGTAAAGAAAGAAATTGAAATTAATGCTGATGTATCTAAAGCTTGGAACGCCTTGATAAATCCTGAATTGATAAAACAGTATTTATTTGGTACTGAAGCAATTTCTGAATGGAAAATCGGAAGTCCTATAATTTTTAGAGGAGAGTGGGAAGGGAATATCTATGAGGACAAGGGATTAATTTCAAAACTAATAACAAATAAAGTTTTCAAATATGCTTTTTGGTCTCCTTTCTCTGGTTTGGAAGATAAACCAGAAAATTATGCAAACATAACTTATGAATTGATGGAAAAAGGTGAAGATACTTTACTTTCAGTTACTCAAGACAATATTAAAACAGAAGAAATATTTAATCGAACTTGTGAAAACTGGGACATTATTCTCAAAGGATTGAAACAAACAGTTGAAGATAATATTTATAACTAATTATTACACATTCTTATTATGTTGATTCACAACGTTAGGATATTACGATTTATTTTCATATCAAGGAGGGTTTACAATATGACAGTTTATATAGCATTTTTAAGAGGTATTAACATAGGTGGAAAAAATATAATTAAGATGACAGATTTGAAACGAGTATTTGAATCAATTGGGTTTTGTGAAGTAAAAACATATATTCAAAGTGGAAATGTTCTATTCAAATCAAATGAAGCAGAGAAATCTCTGTGTAATAAAATTGAACATGAGATTGAGGCAGTTTTTGGAATTCCTGTAAAAGTTATTTTGAGGACATCTACAGAGTTAGAACAGATTATTTTGAATTGCCCATTCTCGAAGGATGAAGTAACAGAAGCAGAGACGTTATCCGAAGTAGAGAGTCTGTATGTTGCATTATTGGCACATAATCCTTTAAAAGAAAAGATTGAGTACATAGATGTTTATAGAACTGAAAGTGATAAATATCATATTGTAGGGAGAAATGTATATCTTTTATTCCATCATAGTATTCGAAATTCAAAACTTGCTAATAATCTTTATAAATTGAATGTATCAACAACTGTGCGTAATTGGAAAACATTAAGCAAACTTGCTGTATTAGCAAAAACTATGGAAATATGAAATGTTATTTGTGAAAGTTCTTAATACGTAGTTTTCTTTAAAAACGTAATAGTAAAATATGGTGATAATACTGTTGGAGCTTATACAGTTGGAATTAAGCAGAACAATGAATATACTTTGGAAATGTTATTTATTCACCCAGACTACAGGAACAATTATCTTGAAACTATTGAATGGAAGCATATAGAACAAAATGATAAGTATAAAATTGAAATTTGAGGAGAGGTTAAAAGTGAAATTATCAATTATTTATTTTAGTAAAACGGGAAAGACACATACAATGGCAGAAGAAATTGCAAAGGGTATGAAAACTATAGAAAATATTGAAGTGGGAATATTTGATATTGAAAATATAGATTATGAGTATATAAAGGAAAGTAAAGCTGTTATTTTTGGAACTCCAACTTATTATGCTAATACTTGCTGGCAAATTAAAAAATGGTTTGATGAATCGCGTGACTGTAATCTTTCAGGTAAAATAGGGGAGTTTTTGCTACTGCAAATTTCCCACAGGGGGAGCAGATACTGCTATTTTAACAATTATTATTCATCTTATGGTAAGAGGAATGTTAGTTTATTCTGGCGTTCCGCAATAGGTGAACCATATATTCATTTAGGGCCAGTAGCCTTAAAAGAAAATTTCGAAGAAAGTAAGGAACTTTTCAACGTATTTGGAAAGAGAATTTCAGAAAAATGTATAGAACTATTTAAGGAATGATTTTAATTATCTTTCAACTACTTACATTTACTTTATTTAATTCAACTTTCCTAATATGGTGTTTTTTTTATACGGATATATAATTAGTTGGAACATTTAGTGCAGATTCAATTCTTAAAGAGAAGAAATGACTTACAACACAATTTTCTTAAAAGGTATAACAATCAAGATTTTGTAGTTGCTACAACATTGTAATTAACTGTGTAGTAGTAGATAAAGAGTAATTTGTAGAGGAGAAAAGATGAGTATGAAACTTGCTTATGAAGCTCCAGCAGCCCAAGACTATGTGAGCCTTCGGCTACGTTCTGGAATGGGAAATAAAGATTTAAATAGAAGCCAGATTGCATTAAAGAATTCCTTGTTTACAGTATGCCTATATGACAAAGAAGAACTGATTGGATTCGGCAGAGTAGTTGGCGATGCGGTATAACCTACGTTGTGAGTGATATTATGGTAGACAAGAAGTATCAGCGTAAAGGTTATGCAGAGAAAATTATGAAGGCCATTGACAGTTACTTTGAAGAGAATACACACGAGGATAGTTATATTTGCCTAATAGCAAATAAGCCTGCTGACTTGCTATATAACAAGCATCAATTTGAGTACTTGCCAGAAAACAGGTGTGGAATGTTGCGAAAACAAAATAAAGAAAACGGTAACTATTAAAAATTTCGATTTGAAGTTGAGTAATATAAACAGTAATTTGTTAGAGAGATTATATAAAGAGGGGAAAGAAAATGACTGAAATACAAATGTGGGATGAATATATTAAAGTTAACATAAATGCTAAAAATTACGAGGCATGGCATTTGGTGGAAATACACCTGACATGCCAGACTTATTGGCTGAATTAGTATTAAATGGGATTAAAACTGCAACAGCTAGTGCGTATCCTTGTTATGTTGCAGAAAATGCTCCATTGCCATCAGTTGGAGGATATAATTTGATATTAAATACAAAAGGAGAAGCTGTTTGTATCACAGAAACGATAAAAATATATACAATACCTTTCAACCAAGTGAAGGAGGAACATGCATATAAAGAAGGTGAGCTTGATCGTACACTTACATCTTGGAGAAAATGTCATTCTGAAATTTTCTCTATGGAGCTAAAAGAGATTGGTCAAGAATTTACAGAAAATATGCCTGTCGTTTGTGAAGAATTTAAGGTTGTATACCCAATAATATGAGTATAACTAGTGGTTTTAAAATTCCAATTTAAGGATGTACCATATAAATGGTGATTTTTGGCGATGGAATAATGCAAAAAAGTAATAAAAGAGGTATTTAAATGGAAATTGTGGCAGGTATAATTGGTGTTTTAATAATGATAATAATTGGCATGCTCTTTGGAAGAATAAATATAAGTTTCAAAATGTGTGTTCAGAAGATAGCAGTATAATATTAAGGAAACTCGACTCACATACGTTCGCTGAGTAAGTTCGAGCAGCCAAATATAAAATTTGGACTCTCACTTAAACGATGAAGCACAGAAAATAATATTAAATACAAAAGGAATAATGAACTCAAGGTTATGGGAGTGAAATCTATGGATAGTAATATAAAGAATTATTTAAATAACCAAATGATACGTATTCCTGGTGGTGTGGAATATTTGAGGAATTATCGCGATGAACAGAAATGGATTAGTTCAGATTCTAAAATGAGCATACCTGGACAAAAGGGAAATTTGACAGAAATTAAAAGAAAATTTGAAATTAAGCCTTTTCTTCTTGCTAAATATCCAGTTACAAAAAGCTTATATGAAGTAATCTTTCATAAGGTACAAGATAATATAGAGGTGAATTATACACCAATTGTGAATGTATCTTGGTACGATGCTATTTCATTCTGCAATCTACTTTCAAAGGAATGTGGATTGAATGAATGTTATACTTTTGAACTAAATGGCAGTAATGTGTTTTGTGATTGGAATGCCGATGGATATAGGTTGCCGACAGATGCAGAATGGCAGTATGCTTGTAAATCTACATCAACAGGTTATAGGTATGGAGAGATAGAGGACATTGCTTGGTATTGTGAGAATTCGGAAGGCAGGATTCATGAGGTGGGTAAAAAAGAGCCTAATAATTGGGGATTATACGATATGTTAGGAAACACATGGGAATGGTGCTGGGATTTGTACGATGAAAAAACATATGGTCAATATCGTATTTTTCGTGGTGGGAGCTGGGCTGAACAGGCTAGAGGATGCGGAGCTACTTGCCGTCGTCGTGGGCATCCCTCATTTGGAATAGATGATCTAGGATTTCGTTTGGCTAAATCTTTCTGAAAAGAAGAAGGTCATAATTAGGAAATTTCTTGTAGATTAAATGTTT
>CP029330.1 GCA_003129525.1 Clostridium beijerinckii
ATTTTATTTAACACTGTCTATAAATCATATGATTACATAAACATAAAATACATGGATATTCTAAAGTCTATAAGTGGCATTTTTAGGTTGAAATATATTTAAAATATGTCTACGATAAATAAATATGATTTTATAGACATATGATAAAAAACATGATAAAATAATCTCATAAGATAAATGAGGGGATATGATTTATGATATTTTCATATATGAGAATAAGTACGCAAAAAGAAAAGCAAACTACAGACCGTCAAAGAATTACTTTAGAGCAATACGCTAAAGAGAATAAATTTAAGTTTGATGAAATTATAGAGGAAAGAATATCGGGAACAATTAAAGCCGAGCATAGACCACAGTTTAATATATTAAAACAAAAACTAAGGGAAAATGATATATTAATCATTACCGATATTGATAGACTTGGAAGAAATGCTGATGATGTTATTATGGAATTTAAAAAATTAAAGTCAGAAGGTATCAGAATCATTGCTCTTGATACTCCATATCTTAATGAGTGGGAAAAGATTCAAGATAGTAGTATTTATAATATGATAGCAGATATATTTATTACATTAAAGGCACACATGGCAGTTCAAGAACGTGAGAAAACAATTTCTCGTATAAATCAAGGGCTTATGGTTGCTCGTGAAAAGGAAAGACATTAGGAAGACCAAAAGCAGAACTACCAAAGGATTTTATAAAAGAGTATAAGAAGTTTAAAGATGGTGATTATGGGGATATGTCAGCTATGTCATTTGCTAAGATGTTAGGTATTGGTAGAAGTACGTTATATAAATACATTAACATATTTGAAGGTCAAGAGGTTGTAGGGTAACCCTCTACAGATGGATAAAAAATATAAATAAGACATAATTTATCAATGAGCTACTATATAGTATTTATGATATATAAAATTAAGTGAGGTGTTAGAGCATGGATAATGAGATATTAGAAATATTAAAAAGATTAGAAACTAAAATTGATGATAATACAATGGACATAAAAGAAATGAAAGCAGATGTAAAGTCATTTAAAGACCAGTTTACAATTTTGAAGGCAAGAGTGCTAATAATCATGTTGAGGTAATAAATAGAATAGATAATATGCAAAAGACCTAAATACAATGGAATTGGTAACGTCTAAGAACTGGAATGACATAGCACAGTTAAAAGCAGTAAAATAGTAGTATTATATATATGAGTATCTGAAAAAGGTACTCTTTTTTTTATGCTTATTTTCATGTAATACATATAAATACAATGTATTGTATTACAAATACAAATCAAAATATAACAAATAATAATTGATTAACTTAAAATAGAGATGTATAATAAATTTAAGATAATTAAATACAAATACAATACATAAAAATACATATTAAATACATGAAAGGGTGGTATATATGGCAGATATTAAGGCAACAAGTTTCCGAGTAAGTGATGAGGATATAAGCAAAATTCAAAGAATTTGCAGACAAAGAGGGATATAATCAAGCCGAGGCATTTAAAAGCATTATGCAGACCGTAGAAATGGCAAAGCAAAGAATATAATTAAGGATAGAGCAAAAGAAGTTGAGGTATTTCAGAACACAATTAATGATTTAATGAGTTACTTTTAAATAGTCTTAATGTTAATCAAACATCAGAGGAAAGAATAAGAGAAGAGTTAAGCCAAGAGTTACAAACTAAAGACAATACTATCTCAACAATGTATGACCAATTACAAGAGGTTAAAGCAGAGAATAAGGCTCTAAAAGATAATGCTAAAGAATTGAATGATAATATAAAGATTATCAATGAAGAGGTTAAAAAGTTAAATAATGATATTCTTGATAAGAATAAAAACATTGATAAACTTAATTCTAATAATGACTTGCTACAAGAGAATTTACAGGAGTATAAAAAATATAAAGATAACTATAAGAACTTAGAGAATGAATTGGAGCAATTAAAAGCAGAGCATGAGGCATTAAGAGATATTAATAATAAATTGAATAATGATAATAAGCAGTTGAATGATAAGATTAAAAATGATTCTGATATGATAGAATTCTATAAGAATAACATTGCGGAATTAAAAGGGAATATAGACACATACAAAACAGATATTAAGACATTAGAGAGCAAATATAATCAAGAGTTAAGCAATATTAAGGCAGAGACTACAAAGGCATTGCAAGAGCAATTAAAAAAGAGTGAGTTAGAATTTAAAGAAAAGTTAAACTTTGAATTGCAGAAAAAGCAACTTGAAATGGATAAATTAAAGAATGATTTAGATAATGCCAAGAAAAGTAATACAAGAACCTCTACACAAAAAAATAAATAGATAAAAAAGAAGTGACCGCAAAGCGGATCACTTCTTTTTATTTAAAAATATTTGAAAAATTAAGAGTAAGTTTACCATAATAGCATATAAGAATTTTATTGATTGAAAGAAGGAATTAATATGGCATGGTTTTTATTGATAATGATGAAGGGATATTATATGTTATAAGTTTTTAAGTATGTAACTATAATAAAGCATACTAATAAATAAAAAAGGTTTGTCAATGGCAAAGGTTTAAGAGGTTTGGATATTTAAAAGGTGATAGAGCATTGATAGGGTATTGAATTTTAAAGTTAAGTTTTATAATACCAGTACAATTAAATATTCAAAAGGAAAGATTAAAAGAAATTGTATAGCTTTATTAGTTGGCAGCCGACTAATAAAAGTTATAGAAGTTGCTTCAAATAAAATTGGCAACTTATTTGCACAATGGTGCAGTTGTTCCATAAGCGTATTATGGAAGGAATAGCCTGAAAATAACATGAATTTAAATAATTTTTTTATATATGTATTGTATGGTGTCTGCATTAACAAGGGTAAAACGTGTTTTTACCCTTGTTAATGCAGTACACAAAGAAGAAAACTCCAAGCGATTGGAGATTAAGGGGGTAAACTAATGGGAAAAAATTTAAAACACCAATTTATTCATGCTATCGAGGATAATTTCAAGGAGAGCATGGATAAACATTCAATGAAAGCAAATGACATCAGAAATGATGGGAAAGTATTTTCATATGCAGACCGAAAAAATTTAATAGATGTAGCAAGTAACTTTTCAAACTATATGAAAGAAAATTATAAAGATATAAGACAAGTCAAGGATATAAGAGCAGAGCATATACAATCGTTTTTTAATTGCAAGGCTAAAGAATGTTCTAACGCAACATTAAAACAGTATCAAGCTAAATTCTCTAAGTTAGAGAAGGTAGTAAACAATACCTATAATATCAACGTGAGATATAACGGATATGAGTTGCCGTTATCAAAAGAAAATACAAAAGTTCGTAATACTTCAATGTCTAAAGATGATTTTAAAAAGTTGGAGAAGTCTTTCAGCACCTCCAAGAGTTCGGCAAAAGTAGCAATTCAATTAACTGCAAGAGTTGGGTTGAGGGTTTCAGAATGTAGCAAGTTACAAGGGCGAGATATTAATTTGAAAGATGGGTAATTCATGTAGAAGATGGAAAAGGGGAAGGAATAGAGATGTTCCAATAAGAGAAAGTGATAAAGAGTATTTTAATAATTTAAAGGCTAATGTAGGAGATATGGAGAGAGTATGTCCAGTAAGAAGTGATAGTATAAATAAAGCCATTGACAGGGCAATGAATAGGGAAGGAATAAGAAATAAATATAATGATACGAGTATTCATTGTATAAGAAAGATGTATGCACAAAATGAATTTAACAGGTGCAGAAATGAGGGTATGGAGATAAAACAGGCATTACAGGAAGTATCAATTCTATTAGGTCATGGAGAGGATAGAATGGAACTAATGAGGCAATATGTATTAGATATAAAGTAATTAGAGTATGTAGTATTCATGTATTTTTATTTGTATTATAGTGTAGTATACTTGTAGTTGGGGGTGTAGTATGGGAATTTATAATATTAATACTATGGATATAACAAAGGTTGCAGAGCATATGAACACAGAATTAAAAAAGGGTAGAACTCAAAAAGATATAGAAACTAATGATTTTGGTGTTAATGAGAAGGTTGTAAAAAATAGACTTGATAGAAAAGGTTATAAGAAAGTAGATAATCAATGGATTTTAAAAGATACTACAATAGAAACTACAAAAATAATACAAAACGAATCAATACAGGAGCAACAAGAAAAAAAGGCATTTAATAATAATGATATTGAAAAGTTAGAGCAGTTATTAAATATAGATATAGATACATTAAATCAGATTATTAATGAGTATACTACAAAGAAAAATACAAGGTGTAGTATAGAAATAAATGACGATACAACCACCGTAACGAGTTTAAGAGTTAATAAGGAGATTTATTCACTTATTAAAGAAAAAGCCAAAATTGAGGGTGTAGGCATATCAGAAATTATAAATAAATGTATGATAGATTATTTAAATAAATAGTATGAAAGCAGTCTGATTATAGATTGCTTTTTTTGTGTTGTTAAAACATATAAAATATAATTGAATAAAAATATAAAATATGTTTACAAAAACATAATATAATAATATACATAGGAGGTGATACAGTGGAAAGAAAGCCATTTACAACTACAATAGACGTTGATATTCAGCAAGAATTTAAAGAGAAGTGTGCTAAAAATAAAGATAAAATGAATGACGTTTTAGAAGCCTTTATGAAAGCATACATAAATAATGAATTTAGGTTAGAAGTTGAATATAAGTTAAAGAAAAATAAGTAGTTGTACAAATAAAAAAGGTAGCAACCACAAAGGGTATACCACCATATCAGCAATATGATTATACCTCTTTGTAATTGCTCCGTAAAGGAGGAATATTGAGAAATGAATATAATTGCATACCAAGAATTAATAAAGGACTTAATTAACCAAGGTATAAAGGTTCAAGAACTAACGTTATTACAAATTAGTTATAGTGTAAAATTATATAAAACATTATTTAAATAACGGGGGTATAAACAAATGAATGAAATTAATTTCAGTAAAAATTTAAGGACATTTAGAAAACTAAAGAGAAAAACTCAAAAGCAAGTAGCAATGTTTGCGGGAGTAAGTCAAAGTTATATTTCAGACTTAGAACTGGGGATTAGGTCACCAAGTTTAAAGACTGCTGAAAAATTATCACGAGTGCTTAAAGTAAGCTTATTAGAATTGCTATTTTGGGATAAAGAAATAGAAGATATATTGAAAAGATGGTAAGTACATAAAGCCATATTCCTAAAAACGGGGTATGGCTATTTTTATTAAAAAAACGTGGTGAAAACATGGTAAAAAGATGGGGTGGCAAATTAAAGGTAATAAATTAATAATATTAATATAAATCAAATTCAATTCAGTTCGCATAAAAAACGCATAAAAAACGCATAATTTTCATTTAAAAACAAGATACAATTAAAAATATAAATCAAATTCAACATTTAGAAAAATTATAGAAAAACTATAGAAAAACTATAGAAAGACTATAAAAAAATAAAAAAATATTAATTATAATAGTAAATATAAATCAAATTAAATTCAATAATAAAGGAGGTTGAAGAGGTTGGAGGCAACAGATAAACAACAAGAGATAATTAATAAATCTAAAGAATTAAGAAGGGAATACAATAGGCAGTATTATCAAAAAAATAAAGAAAAAATTAGAAATAATCAAAATCAATATTGGGAAAGAAAAGCAAGTGAAATGTTAAAAGAAGAAAGCAAAGAAAATGATAAAAAGATTATAGAGAGTGCAAATTAAAAGAGATTAATTGGAGTGAAGAGGATATGATGAGTTCAATAGGAGTTCATGGAGTAGAAATTAAAAAATATAGTTGTGATAGCTCTAATACATTAGAGAAAGCATTTAATAAATTTAAAAAAGATAATCCAAAGACAAGAATACTGCAAGTAATGCCTTATTTTGATGGTGTAAGCGAAAGTGTAGCAATACTTTATATAGCAAACATTTATTAATAAGTTAATAAGGTTGTGAGGTGATTAAATGGGAAAAGCGGTACAACCTATAAAAAACGAAGATTTAGAACTTGATTTATTGGAATATCTAATGGCAAATGATGAACGCATGTATATGTTTTATTTAATATTAAGATATACAGGGTTTAGAGCAAGTGATGTATTACCAATTAAGGTAAGGGATATTCAAGGGAATAGATTAATAATAAGAGAGAAGAAAACAGAAAACAGAGCCAACAAAGAGGAAAGAAAGATATTAATTCATAAGGATTTAAAAAAAGAATTAGACAATTATATCAAAGGAAAAAAATCATGGGAAGTGTTATTCCCTAATAATAGGGGGATAACACAAACCTAAGCTATACCCAAGCATATAGAATATTAAAGAAAGCAAGTGATAGTGTAGGAATAAAAGACTTTGGAACTCATTCAGGAAGAAAGACATGTGCATATCATATCTATATGAATACTGGAAGCCTTGATGATGTTAAAAACTTTTTAATGCACGAAAATGCAAGGGATACGATTAGGTATGTAGGAATAGACCAAGAGGTAAGAGATAATACAATAAATAAGATTAGTAGTCCGTTAGCATTAATAAGAAAGCGTAAGTATAAAAAGTAAAACGGAAGTGTCGGTTTAAATGTAATATAAAAAACCTATATCTTACATAATGGAGATAGTAAAGTGTTTTAAAGCATTGATATAAAAGGGATAAGAGCATAAAAAAATAATGTAAGAGATTAACTATATTTTATTACATCTTTCAAAGTAATTTTTCAAGGTAAACTATGTATAAAGAGATAATAATTCATATAAAAACAAATAATATTAATAAGCCTAAAGCCTTGTAATATCAACATATTATGCGAAGATTGGCAAAACCAAAAGGTACTTCTAGGGCATTTTGGTTATTGCGGGTCGAACGATGCCCGAAATAATTTTAGGCACAAAAAATTTTAAAATTACGTTTCCTTTTCCGTTTTTATAAAAAGCGGAAATGAGTAGTTGAATTTCGGAAATGTGAAAAGTGAAAACCCAGTAAAATAGCCATGTTAGAAAAGGGAAGTGTATTTTTAGATGAAAATTTAAAAGAAACATAAAGCGAAATTAATAGAATAATTTGTAATTTTGAATATAGAGCAACATAGAACCGATAAAGTATTGGTATATGATGAAATATGAGGTATAATTTAAAAAGATAAAAAAATAAAAGACCTCACGTTTTCATAATATACCGCAAATATACTATGAAAGCTACTAATCAGGTAACCGAACTACCTAAAAAGCATTGAAGTCTTTAACTAAATGAATTATAACATTTAGTTAAGTTTCGTTCAAGCCTTTTAGGGAAAACCTAAGAGGCTTTTTGAATGAAATGAGGGATAAAAATGGGTCAATTAGCAACAAAAGAATATGAAAAACACTTATTTAGTGAGAATACAGATGGATACATTCAATTAATTAAATTTGAAGATAAAAAAATTATTAAAATATATAATACAAATGTAACTGGATTAAGAGAAGTAGTGGAGCAAGTAGAAGGGCAGACCGATACATATATAACACCTAATACAATGTACAAGCCTTTTCGTGGTGTTGAAAATATAAGACAATTTAGGGCGTTATATATTGATATTGATGGAGTAGAGGGCGACCAATTAGGAACTGCATATAAGGTATTAGAGTTAGTAGAAAATAAAGAGATTCCAAAGCCTACTATGATAGTAAATAGCGGTAGAGGTATTCATATTTATTGGAGAATAGCAAACGCACCTTATGGAGCATTGCACACATGGCAGGAGTTAGAGGATTATTTATATTATAAATTAAAGCATTTGGGTGCAGATATGGCCGCAACAGATGGAGCAAGAATATTAAGATTACCAGGAACAATAAACAGTAAAAATAATGCTACTTGCAGAGCCTTGATGATAGATAATTCAATAGAACATTCTATGTATGATTTAAGAGAAGAATATTTACATTATAAGCCTAAAACAAAGCAATTAGAGTTTATAGAGACTAAAAAGAATACAAGCCATAAAGTAATAGCAAATAGTTTTTTTAACTCATATAGCCTTCATATGACACGTTCAAGCGACATAATAACACTATGTAAATTAAGAAATTATAGTGTAAAAGGTTATAGAAATATGATTTTACATTGTTTTGCATACTGGAAGGGTATTTATATAAGAGATGAAGAGGAACTGGCTAAAGAGGTAATAGATTTAAATAATAGTTTCAAAGAACCATTAAAAGATAATGAAGTTAATGCAATACTTAGGTGCATACCTAAAGCAATAGATAAGTTTATAGCTTATGAGCAAGGGATAAGAAACGGAGAGCGTAAAAAAGTAACTAAAGGATTAAGAGACAAGGGCGGTTACTGGTATAAGAACGAAACATTAATCGAGAGATTAAATATAACAGAGCATGAGCAAAGTAAACTTAAAACAATTATAGGGATACAAGAGAAGTATAGAAGAAAGAATGCTAAAAGAACTCCAAGGAATGAAAATGGATTAACTTCAAGAGAACAACAAAAGCAAAATACAATTAAATCAATACAAGAGTTAAAAGAGCAAGGATTTAAGCAAAAGGAAGTAGCAGAGCAGTTAAATAAAGGATTAAGAACAATAAAATTATATTGGAATTTATAAGGTGCAATGAAATGGTCTTTATAAATATGTGGAGTATCCCTGTAGGGGGTACTCTCTTATTAAATAAAGATATAACTACCTTTCTATTAAAGAATAGCATAGAAGATAGGGGGAGTATAAATCAGCCTTTGGCAATAAACTAATGGTATACGATGTATTACTGGTATATACAATCAATACATTCTATACAAGGATTATTAGAATACAAAACAATATTAGAGGAGTGATTTTTTGAGCGGTAGCATATATTTATATGTATCTAATAAAAATGAGGTACATAAGATTCCTAAACCTAAACATTCAACTTATACATATAGGTCACTATATAAAGCAGTACCAAGTTTAGCCAATGAAGAGGTATTACTTGTAACATTGTGTTATGAAACATTGAACCGCAAACCTTATGAATTAGACCTTATATCATTTACAAGGGTTAAATTAGATGAAAACGGAGTTTATGAACTAAATCAAGAGGAACTTAATAGTTCTTTAACTAATTTCATAAATTATGATTTTACGACCGCTGATAGGTTAGCGTTAAGAGATAATATTCCTATACCAGTTGCACCTGATAATATACCTACAGAGATTGAAAAGAAAGCACTTTATTCATATGTTAGTGAAAATTATCCTTTACTATGGGTTAATTGCCCTTATTTAGTTGAACAAAATATTAAAAGTATAGAACAGAACTATAATGACTTAAAAACTCTTGTTAAAGAAGCATATAAGAAGAAATTTAAATGCAGTTAAGTGAATTTAAATGCAGTTAAGTGAATTTAAATTGTAAAATAATGGTGTCTATAAATCATATGGATCAGTAGAAAAGAGATTTGATGAAGAATTAAAAAGTTTATATGCTATGTAGGAGGATAATTATGGTTAAGGCCAAAGATATAATAAGTATAAAAGATAATATAATGGAATATAAGGCTGCATTAGATAAAGAAACTGAGTTCATAGAAAAATTAAAAATTGAAAGTAAAATTAGAGAACAACAGTATAGATTAATGGATGTCCAGTCACAATTATTTAATATAGAGATATGTTTACATAAAAATGCCAAACTGCATAAAGAAATTTTTATAGATAAATATATTAATGGATTAACAGTCAATCAATTAAGTAATAAATATAATATATCCAGAACAACAATATATAGATTATTAAGTACTGCTAAGACAATATTTCAAAAGTAATATCAATTCTATAAAAGCATTTATTGAAATATAGGTGATTTATTTATGTATATATGTTGTAGAAATTGTTGTGTATCAAAAAAACTATAGTGCTCTGATGCATTATTATAGTATATATTTTATATATACTATAATATGGTATATTTAATACATAATAGTAAATTATTGTGTACAACAAATATTAATGAATACATGATTATAATTGTTTTTTAGGAGGCCATATTATGTTAGAGTTAATTATGGTTTATGAATCGTAAAGTCATGATATATGAATATTAGTAATTTATGATGGCTTAACTATATTAAAGTATTAGAATTAGGGACGCTGAGTTGTACCATAAATTATGTAGACTTTTGTTTATGGAAGTTTAATGTAAGTTACCTCCACCAATGAAATTCATGAATACATAATGAACACATTGGAGAAATTTGATACAATTTTTTAGTTGAAATTGAGAATGTATCATAATTGATAGAAAATAAAATGTTGAAAAAATACTAAATTTATGTATAATATAAATAGATTTAAATATAAACATGAAAAAAATATAAATGAAAAGGTGTTGTAAATATGCGCAAAGAGGTAGTTTTTAACTAAACTAACTGAATAAGGATTGATTTTAGAAAGTATGTTTGAAAAATCTTGAGTTATCAAGGTTTATTAGTGGTGGAATTAATTTGAAAAATATTAATCACTACCATGTTTATTTGTGTACTTCTAAAATAATCAATATTAAAATGAGCATGTTACACCTTATTTGCATAAGTAGGAAAGCCGTGTTTTAAACACGGTATTTTTATGCCTATTTTTGCTGCATTTATAAATATGATATAAGATTTTAGTCTATATAACTTAGTAATAAGTTGTATAAATTAAAGTCCTATATTTCATGTTTATATTTATGCCATATAATTATGAGGCTGTAAGTGAACCGATGTTCATTTGCGGCTTTTTGTTTTTTGAAGGAGATTATTAGGATGATTAAGATATCTAGAATACAAAGTACAAACAAACTTTTTCATAATATAGGGATGGTGAATAATTAATGGTTAAAAAACTTTCAGCATATAAAATTTATTTGTTATTTTCAGCTATTACGGCGATGTGTTTTTCGTTGGTTGCTACAGTTATGATAGTATACCACATTGAAAAGGTTCATTTAAATCCACTTCAACTTATACTTGTGGGCACTACATTAGAGGCGGCATGCTTTATATTTGAAATTCCTACAGGGATAGTTGCAGACATATATAGCCGTAAGTTATCTATTGTTATTGGTGCAGTTTTGACAGGATTAGGATTTATTTTAGAAGGCTCCATTTCTAGTTTTGCTTCTGTGCTTGTAGCACAGATAATATGGGGATTAGGTTCAACTTTTACTAGTGGGTCTATTGAGGCGTGGATTGCAGAGGAAGAAAAAGAACAAGACTTAGATAAAATATATATAAAAGGAGCACAAGCAGGACAAATAGGAGCAGTTATCGGGATAATACTAAGTACCATAGTAGGTAATTTGTCTGTTAGATTACCTATTATAATCAGTGGATGTTTATTTGTGATTAGTGCATTATTTTTAGCATTGTATATGCCAGAGAATAATTTTACACCATCTGCTGCAGAAGATCTAAACACTTTTAGAAAGATGGGATATACCTTTAAATCTGGCTTAAAGTTTGTGAAAAGTAAATATATAATGATGATTTTACTTTCTGTAACTCTATTTTATGGTTTATCTAGCGAAGGTTATGATAGACTTTCCAATGCACATTTCCTACAAGACACTACGCTTCCTAAGATAGGAAACCTTCAGCCTGTAACTTGGTTTGGGATATTTGGTATTGCTGGAATGGTATTAAGTGCTATAGCAATGCAGTTTATAGCTAAGAAATTAGAAGAAGAGGATAAGAATCAGAGTGGGAAGATATTATTGGTTGCAAATATATTTTATATATCCTTTATGTTAGCATTCGCACTTACAAGAAACTTTAATTTAATGCTAGTAGCGTATTTATCAACAAGTCTGTTTAGATCTATAAATGATCCTATATTTAATGCATGGCTAAATAATCATATAGATGATAGTGCAAGGGCAACTATACTTTCTATGAATGGACAAATCAATGCATTAGGACAAATTATAGGGGGACCAATTATTGGGATTATAGCTACAAAATTTTCTATAAGTATTGGTATAGCATGTACTTCATTATTAGTAACGCCAGTATTAGTTTTATATATCCTTTCTTTGATAATGGATAAAAAAGATGTTAAGAGCGCTAAAGGGGGAGAGGATACATATGAAAACAATTAATATAGGAATTGTGGCTCACGTTGATGCAGGCAAAACAACTACAACTGAAAATCTTTTATACTACAGTGGAGCTATAAAATCAGTTGGTAAAGTAGACCTAGGAAGCACTCAAACGGACTCAATGGAGCTTGAACGTAAGAGAGGAATTACTATAAAATCTTCAGCAATATCTTTCACATGGAATAGTGTTAAAGTAAATATTATCGATACTCCAGGACACGCAGACTTTGTATCTGAGGTAGAACGCTCTTTAAGTGTTTTAGATGGAGCTATATTAGTTATATCTGCAGTAGAAGGTATTCAATCCCAGACAAGAATATTATTTAACACATTAAAGACCCTAAAAATTCCAACAATAATTTTTATAAATAAAATAGATAGAGTTGGAGCAAATTGCAATAAAGTTTTTGAGGACATAAAAAAGGCTATGTCTAATAAGATAGTTAGATTACAAAAGGCACATGGTGAAGGAAGTAGAGAGGTTTGTCTAAATAATTTGGATGAAATAAATACAACAAATGATGAAATTATTAATGTTTTATCAGATTTAGATGAAGTGTTTTTAGAGAAATATGTTAACGGGATAGAATATGATAAAAATGAAATACAAGAAAAAATTTCATTGTATTCAAGAGAAGGAAGTTTATACCCTGTGCTTTTCGGTGCAGCATCAGTTGGTCTTGGTATCAAACAATTATTAGATGGAATTTGCAGTTACCTACCATTTGCAAGTAAAGACAGCGGTGGTGATTTATCTGGAGTGGTATTCAAAATTGAAAGGACAAATACAAATGAAAAGAAAGTTTATGTAAGATTATTTGGAGGCAAAATTTCTGTAAGAGATAGAATTGAAGTTCCTAATAAAGATATTATAGAAAAAGTGAAGAAAATTAATGGTTTAGAAAATGGTAAGCTAATTGAAATCGCCAGCATGGAGTCGGGAGATATAGGTATTCTACATGGACTTACAAGTTTTCAGGTTGGGGATGTCATTGGAATTGCAAATGATAGAACTAAAAATATATCTATAGCTAAACCAACATTAAAGACGAATATATCTGCTGTTAATAAAGAAGAAAATAGAGAATTATTTAAGGCATTAACATTCCTTACAGAAGAAGACCCACTATTAGAATTAGGCATGGATGATGAAGATAAAGAGATTTATATTAACTTATTTGGTGAAGTTCAGATGGAAATACTAAGTTCTATATTAGATGATTTCTATGGAATTAAAGTAGAGTTTTCGAATATCCAGACTATTTACAAAGAGACGCCTAAAGGTGTTGGTACTGCAATGATGCTTATGCAGGAAGGATTAAATCCTTTCTGGGCAACGGTAGGTCTAAAAATAGAGCCTGGGATAAGGGGAGAAGGATTAAAATATATGTCTAATGTATCAATAGGATCATTACCAAAATCTTTTCAAAATGCTATTGAGGAAGCAGTTGTTAAGACAAGTAAGCAAGGCCTTTTTGGTTGGGAAGTCACTGATATAAAGGTTACACTTACCTGCGGAGAATTTTTTAGTCCAGCCAGCACCCCAGCGGACTTTAGAAATGTAACTCCTATGGTATTTATGGAAGCATTGCATCAGGCTAAAACTGACTTATTGGAACCTCTGCATGAGTTTGAACTAAGGATTCCACAAAATGTTTTGAGTAAAGCTATTTGGGACTTGCAAACTATGAGAGCAACCTTTGATAATCCGATTATTGTTGAGGATGAATTTTTAATAAAAGGGTTAATACCAGTAGAAAATTCAAAAGAATACAAGCTAAAAATAGCTTCGTATACAGAAGGAAAAGGTATGTTTTTAACAAAGTTTTTTGGATACAAGAAAGTTCCATTTGAATTTGCTAAAACCCGCCAAAAATCAACCTATGACCCTTTAAACAAAAAAGAGTATTTACTTCATAAGTTAAATGCAATTAGAGATTAATTGGAATAAAGCACTTAATTTAATGTAGGGTAGACAGTAGATAACTTTAAGGTGTTACACTTTAAAGCATAACCAAAAAGGTATTGATGACTTTTGAGTTATGAGTAATATTTTAAGACATATATATTATAGATACTCTTACCTTGAAAATATGGTAAGAGTATTTTATTTTTTTATCAAATATTTAAATGAAAAAGTATGTTCATTCAGAATTTTTTTATTGGACAGGTCAATATGACTATAGAATAAGAAATAATATAAATATATAGATACGACACATTCTTCTTAAACTATGTAGTAATCTAAGGAGTATCTAAAGTAAGGTACTTCTTTTTATTAAATTTAATACTACACACAATAACTTAGATAGACTTATTTCTGAATGAAGCTAGGGGTTAAGAAGAAACCCTGATCTTATTTTATTTAACACTGTCTATAAATCATATGATTACATAAACATAAAATACATGGATATTCTAAAGTCTATAAGTGGCATTTTTAGGTTGAAATATATTTAAAATATGTCTACGATAAATAAATATGATTTTATAGACATATGATAAAAAACATGATAAAATAATCTCATAAGATAAATGAGGGGATATGATTTTATGATATTTTCATATATGAGAATAAGTACGCAAAAAGAAAAGCAAACTACAGACCGTCAAAGAATTACTTTAGAGCAATACGCTAAAGAGAATAAATTTAAGTTTGATGAAATTATAGAGGAAAGAATATCGGGAACAATTAAAGCCGAGCATAGACCACAGTTTAATATATTAAAACAAAAACTAAGGGAAAATGATATATTAATCATTACCGATATTGATAGACTTGGAAGAAATGCTGATGATGTTATTATGGAATTTAAAAAATTAAAGTCAGAAGGTATCAGAATCATTGCTCTTGATACTCCATATCTTAATGAGTGGGAAAAGATTCAAGATAGTAGTATTTATAATATGATAGCAGATATATTTATTACATTAAAGGCACACATGGCAGTTCAAGAACGTGAGAAAACAATTTCTCGTATAAATCAAGGGCTTATGGTTGCTCGTGAAAAGGGAAAGACATTAGGAAGACCAAAAGCAGAACTACCAAAGGATTTTATAAAAGAGTATAAGAAGTTTAAAGATGGTGATTATGGGGATATGTCAGCTATGTCATTTGCTAAGATGTTAGGTATTGGTAGAAGTACGTTATATAAATACATTAACATATTTGAAGGTCAAGAGGTTGTAGGGTAACCCTCTACAGATGGATAAAAAAATATAAATAAGACATAATTTATCAATGAGCTACTATATAGTATTTATGATATAATAAAATTAAGTGAGGTGTTAGAGCATGGATAATGAGATATTAGAAATATTAAAAAGATTAGAAACTAAAATTGATGATAATACAATGGACATAAAAGAAATGAAAGCAGATGTAAAGTCATTTAAAGACCAGTTTACAGATTTTGAAGGCAAGAGTGCTAATAATCATGTTGAGGTAATAAATAGAATAGATAATATGCAAAAAGACCTAAATACAATGGAATTGGTAACGTCTAAGAACTGGAATGACATAGCACAGTTAAAAGCAGTAAAATAGTAGTATTATATATATGAGTATCTGAAAAAGGTACTCTTTTTTTATGCTTATTTTCATGTAATACATATAAATACAATGTATTGTATTACAAATACAAATCAAAATATAACAAATAATAATTGATTAACTTAAAATAGAGATGTATAATAAATTTAAGATAATTAAATACAAATACAATACATAAAAATACATATTAAATACATGAAAGGGTGGTATATATGGCAGATATTAAGGCAACAAGTTTCCGAGTAAGTGATGAGGATATAGCAAAATTCAAAGAATTTGCAGACAAAGAGGGATATAATCAAGCCGAGGCATTTAAAAGCATTATGCAGACCGTAGAAATGGCAAAGGCAAAGAATATAATTAAGGATAGAGCAAAAGAAGTTGAGGTATTTCAGAACACAATTAATGATTTAATGAGTTACTTTTTAAATAGTCTTAATGTTAATCAAACATCAGAGGAAAGAATAAGAGAAGAGTTAAGCCAAGAGTTACAAACTAAAGACAATACTATCTCAACAATGTATGACCAATTACAAGAGGTTAAAGCAGAGAATAAGGCTCTAAAAGATAATGCTAAAGAATTGAATGATAATATAAAGATTATCAATGAAGAGGTTAAAAAGTTAAATAATGATATTCTTGATAAGAATAAAAACATTGATAAACTTAATTCTAATAATGACTTGCTACAAGAGAATTTACAGGAGTATAAAAAATATAAAGATAACTATAAGAACTTAGAGAATGAATTGGAGCAATTAAAAGCAGAGCATGAGGCATTAAGAGATATTAATAATAAATTGAATAATGATAATAAGCAGTTGAATGATAAGATTAAAAATGATTCTGATATGATAGAATTCTATAAGAATAACATTGCGGAATTAAAAGGGAATATAGACACATACAAAACAGATATTAAGACATTAGAGAGCAAATATAATCAAGAGTTAAGCAATATTAAGGCAGAGACTACAAAGGCATTGCAAGAGCAATTAAAAAAGAGTGAGTTAGAATTTAAAGAAAAGTTAAACTTTGAATTGCAGAAAAAGCAACTTGAAATGGATAAATTAAAGAATGATTTAGATAATGCCAAGAAAAGTAATACAAGAACCTCTACACAAAAAAATAAATAGATAAAAAAGAAGTGACCGCAAAGCGGATCACTTCTTTTTATTTAAAAATATTTGAAAAATTAAGAGTAAGTTTACCATAATAGCATATAAGAATTTTATTGATTGAAAGAAGGAATTAATATGGCATGGTTTTTATTGATAATGATGAAGGGATATTATATGTTATAAGTTTTTAAGTATGTAACTATAATAAAGCATACTAATAAATAAAAAAGGTTTGTCAATGGGCAAAGGTTTAAGAGGTTTGGATATTTAAAAGGTGATAGAGCATTGATAGGGTATTGAATTTTAAAGTTAAGTTTTATAATACCAGTACAATTAAATATTCAAAAGGAAAGATTAAAAGAAATTGTATAGCTTTATTAGTTGGCAGCCGACTAATAAAAGTTATAGAAGTTGCTTCAAATAAAATTGGCAACTTATTTGCACAATGGTGCAGTTGTTCCATAAGCGTATTATGGAAGGAATAGCCTGAAAATAACATGAATTTAAATAATTTTTTTATATATGTATTGTATGGTGTCTGCATTAACAAGGGTAAAACGTGTTTTTACCCTTGTTAATGCAGTACACAAAGAAGAAAACTCCAAGCGATTGGAGATTAAGGGGGTAAACTAATGGGAAAAAATTTAAAACACCAATTTATTCATGCTATCGAGGATAATTTCAAGGAGAGCATGGATAAACATTCAATGAAAGCAAATGACATCAGAAATGATGGGAAAGTATTTTCATATGCAGACCGAAAAAATTTAATAGATGTAGCAAGTAACTTTTCAAACTATATGAAAGAAAATTATAAAGATATAAGACAAGTCAAGGATATAAGAGCAGAGCATATACAATCGTTTTTTAATTGCAAGGCTAAAGAATGTTCTAACGCAACATTAAAACAGTATCAAGCTAAATTCTCTAAGTTAGAGAAGGTAGTAAACAATACCTATAATATCAACGTGAGATATAACGGATATGAGTTGCCGTTATCAAAAGAAAATACAAAAGTTCGTAATACTTCAATGTCTAAAGATGATTTTAAAAAGTTGGAGAAGTCTTTCAGCACCTCCAAGAGTTCGGCAAAAGTAGCAATTCAATTAACTGCAAGAGTTGGGTTGAGGGTTTCAGAATGTAGCAAGTTACAAGGGCGAGATATTAATTTGAAAGATGGGGTAATTCATGTAGAAGATGGAAAAGGGGGAAGGAATAGAGATGTTCCAATAAGAGAAAGTGATAAAGAGTATTTTAATAATTTAAAGGCTAATGTAGGAGATATGGAGAGAGTATGTCCAGTAAGAAGTGATAGTATAAATAAAGCCATTGACAGGGCAATGAATAGGGAAGGAATAAGAAATAAATATAATGATACGAGTATTCATTGTATAAGAAAGATGTATGCACAAAATGAATTTAACAGGTGCAGAAATGAGGGTATGGAGATAAAACAGGCATTACAGGAAGTATCAATTCTATTAGGTCATGGAGAGGATAGAATGGAACTAATGAGGCAATATGTATTAGATATAAAGTAATTAGAGTATGTAGTATTCATGTATTTTTATTTGTATTATAGTGTAGTATACTTGTAGTTGGGGGTGTAGTATGGGAATTTATAATATTAATACTATGGATATAACAAAGGTTGCAGAGCATATGAACACAGAATTAAAAAAGGGTAGAACTCAAAAAGATATAGAAACTAATGATTTTGGTGTTAATGAGAAGGTTGTAAAAAATAGACTTGATAGAAAAGGTTATAAGAAAGTAGATAATCAATGGATTTTAAAAGATACTACAATAGAAACTACAAAAATAATACAAAACGAATCAATACAGGAGCAACAAGAAAAAAAGGCATTTAATAATAATGATATTGAAAAGTTAGAGCAGTTATTAAATATAGATATAGATACATTAAATCAGATTATTAATGAGTATACTACAAAGAAAAATACAAGGTGTAGTATAGAAATAAATGACGATACAACCACCGTAACGAGTTTAAGAGTTAATAAGGAGATTTATTCACTTATTAAAGAAAAAGCCAAAATTGAGGGTGTAGGCATATCAGAAATTATAAATAAATGTATGATAGATTATTTAAATAAATAGTATGAAAGCAGTCTGATTATAGATTGCTTTTTTTGTGTTGTTAAAACATATAAAATATAATTGAATAAAAATATAAAATATGTTTACAAAAACATAATATAATAATATACATAGGAGGTGATACAGTGGAAAGAAAGCCATTTACAACTACAATAGACGTTGATATTCAGCAAGAATTTAAAGAGAAGTGTGCTAAAAATAAAGATAAAATGAATGACGTTTTAGAAGCCTTTATGAAAGCATACATAAATAATGAATTTAGGTTAGAAGTTGAATATAAGTTAAAGAAAAATAAGTAGTTGTACAAATAAAAAAGGTAGCAACCACAAAGGGTATACCACCATATCAGCAATATGATTATACCTCTTTGTAATTGCTCCGTAAAGGAGGAATATTGAGAAATGAATATAATTGCATACCAAGAATTAATAAAGGACTTAATTAACCAAGGTATAAAGGTTCAAGAACTAACGTTATTACAAATTAGTTATAGTGTAAAATTATATAAAACATTATTTAAATAACGGGGGTATAAACAAATGAATGAAATTAATTTCAGTAAAAATTTAAGGACATTTAGAAAACTAAAGAGAAAAACTCAAAAGCAAGTAGCAATGTTTGCGGGAGTAAGTCAAAGTTATATTTCAGACTTAGAACTGGGGATTAGGTCACCAAGTTTAAAGACTGCTGAAAAATTATCACGAGTGCTTAAAGTAAGCTTATTAGAATTGCTATTTTGGGATAAAGAAATAGAAGATATATTGAAAAGATGGTAAGTACATAAAGCCATATTCCTAAAAACGGGGGTATGGCTATTTTTATTAAAAAAACGTGGTGAAAACATGGTAAAAAGATGGGGTGGCAAATTAAAGGTAATAAATTAATAATATTAATATAAATCAAATTCAATTCAGTTCGCATAAAAAACGCATAAAAAACGCATAATTTTCATTTAAAAACAAGATACAATTAAAAATATAAATCAAATTCAACATTTAGAAAAATTATAGAAAAACTATAGAAAAACTATAGAAAGACTATAAAAAAATAAAAAAATATTAATTATAATAGTAAATATAAATCAAATTAAATTCAATAATAAAGGAGGTTGAAGAGGTTGGAGGCAACAGATAAACAACAAGAGATAATTAATAAATCTAAAGAATTAAGAAGGGAATACAATAGGCAGTATTATCAAAAAAATAAAGAAAAAATTAGAAATAATCAAAATCAATATTGGGAAAGAAAAGCAAGTGAAATGTTAAAAGAAGAAAGCAAAGAAAATGATAAAAAGATTATAGAGAGTGCAAATTAAAAGAGATTAATTGGAGTGAAGAGGATATGATGAGTTCAATAGGAGTTCATGGAGTAGAAATTAAAAAATATAGTTGTGATAGCTCTAATACATTAGAGAAAGCATTTAATAAATTTAAAAAAGATAATCCAAAGACAAGAATACTGCAAGTAATGCCTTATTTTGATGGTGTAAGCGAAAGTGTAGCAATACTTTATATAGCAAACATTTATTAATAAGTTAATAAGGTTGTGAGGTGATTAAATGGGAAAAGCGGTACAACCTATAAAAAACGAAGATTTAGAACTTGATTTATTGGAATATCTAATGGCAAATGATGAACGCATGTATATGTTTTATTTAATATTAAGATATACAGGGTTTAGAGCAAGTGATGTATTACCAATTAAGGTAAGGGATATTCAAGGGAATAGATTAATAATAAGAGAGAAGAAAACAGAAAACAGAGCCAACAAAGAGGAAAGAAAGATATTAATTCATAAGGATTTAAAAAAAGAATTAGACAATTATATCAAAGGAAAAAAATCATGGGAAGTGTTATTCCCTAATAATAGGGGGGATAACACAAACCTAAGCTATACCCAAGCATATAGAATATTAAAGAAAGCAAGTGATAGTGTAGGAATAAAAGACTTTGGAACTCATTCAGGAAGAAAGACATGTGCATATCATATCTATATGAATACTGGAAGCCTTGATGATGTTAAAAACTTTTTAATGCACGAAAATGCAAGGGATACGATTAGGTATGTAGGAATAGACCAAGAGGTAAGAGATAATACAATAAATAAGATTAGTAGTCCGTTAGCATTAATAAGAAAGCGTAAGTATAAAAAGTAAAACGGAAGTGTCGGTTTAAATGTAATATAAAAAACCTATATCTTACATAATGGAGATAGTAAAGTGTTTTAAAGCATTGATATAAAAGGGATAAGAGCATAAAAAAATAATGTAAGAGATTAACTATATTTTATTACATCTTTCAAAGTAATTTTTCAAGGTAAACTATGTATAAAGAGATAATAATTCATATAAAAACAAATAATATTAATAAGCCTAAAGCCTTGTAATATCAACATATTATGCGAAGATTGGCAAAACCAAAAGGTACTTCTAGGGCATTTTGGTTATTGCGGGTCGAACGATGCCCGAAATAATTTTAGGCACAAAAAATTTTAAAATTACGTTTCCTTTTCCGTTTTTATAAAAAGCGGAAATGAGTAGTTGAATTTCGGAAATGTGAAAAGTGAAAACCCAGTAAAATAGCCATGTTAGAAAAGGGAAGTGTATTTTTAGATGAAAATTTAAAAGAAACATAAAGCGAAATTAATAGAATAATTTGTAATTTTGAATATAGAGCAACATAGAACCGATAAAGTATTGGTATATGATGAAATATGAGGTATAATTTAAAAAGATAAAAAAATAAAAGACCTCACGTTTTCATAATATACCGCAAATATACTATGAAAGCTACTAATCAGGTAACCGAACTACCTAAAAAGCATTGAAGTCTTTAACTAAATGAATTATAACATTTAGTTAAGTTTCGTTCAAGCCTTTTAGGGAAAACCTAAGAGGCTTTTTGAATGAAATGAGGGATAAAAATGGGTCAATTAGCAACAAAAGAATATGAAAAACACTTATTTAGTGAGAATACAGATGGATACATTCAATTAATTAAATTTGAAGATAAAAAAATTATTAAAATATATAATACAAATGTAACTGGATTAAGAGAAGTAGTGGAGCAAGTAGAAGGGCAGACCGATACATATATAACACCTAATACAATGTACAAGCCTTTTCGTGGTGTTGAAAATATAAGACAATTTAGGGCGTTATATATTGATATTGATGGAGTAGAGGGCGACCAATTAGGAACTGCATATAAGGTATTAGAGTTAGTAGAAAATAAAGAGATTCCAAAGCCTACTATGATAGTAAATAGCGGTAGAGGTATTCATATTTATTGGAGAATAGCAAACGCACCTTATGGAGCATTGCACACATGGCAGGAGTTAGAGGATTATTTATATTATAAATTAAAGCATTTGGGTGCAGATATGGCCGCAACAGATGGAGCAAGAATATTAAGATTACCAGGAACAATAAACAGTAAAAATAATGCTACTTGCAGAGCCTTGATGATAGATAATTCAATAGAACATTCTATGTATGATTTAAGAGAAGAATATTTACATTATAAGCCTAAAACAAAGCAATTAGAGTTTATAGAGACTAAAAAGAATACAAGCCATAAAGTAATAGCAAATAGTTTTTTTAACTCATATAGCCTTCATATGACACGTTCAAGCGACATAATAACACTATGTAAATTAAGAAATTATAGTGTAAAAGGTTATAGAAATATGATTTTACATTGTTTTGCATACTGGAAGGGTATTTATATAAGAGATGAAGAGGAACTGGCTAAAGAGGTAATAGATTTAAATAATAGTTTCAAAGAACCATTAAAAGATAATGAAGTTAATGCAATACTTAGGTGCATACCTAAAGCAATAGATAAGTTTATAGCTTATGAGCAAGGGATAAGAAACGGAGAGCGTAAAAAAGTAACTAAAGGATTAAGAGACAAGGGCGGTTACTGGTATAAGAACGAAACATTAATCGAGAGATTAAATATAACAGAGCATGAGCAAAGTAAACTTAAAACAATTATAGGGATACAAGAGAAGTATAGAAGAAAGAATGCTAAAAGAACTCCAAGGAATGAAAATGGATTAACTTCAAGAGAACAACAAAAGCAAAATACAATTAAATCAATACAAGAGTTAAAAGAGCAAGGATTTAAGCAAAAGGAAGTAGCAGAGCAGTTAAATAAAGGATTAAGAACAATAAAATTATATTGGAATTTATAAGGTGCAATGAAATGGTCTTTATAAATATGTGGAGTATCCCTGTAGGGGGTACTCTCTTATTAAATAAAGATATAACTACCTTTCTATTAAAGAATAGCATAGAAGATAGGGGGAGTATAAATCAGCCTTTGGCAATAAACTAATGGTATACGATGTATTACTGGTATATACAATCAATACATTCTATACAAGGATTATTAGAATACAAAACAATATTAGAGGAGTGATTTTTTGAGCGGTAGCATATATTTATATGTATCTAATAAAAATGAGGTACATAAGATTCCTAAACCTAAACATTCAACTTATACATATAGGTCACTATATAAAGCAGTACCAAGTTTAGCCAATGAAGAGGTATTACTTGTAACATTGTGTTATGAAACATTGAACCGCAAACCTTATGAATTAGACCTTATATCATTTACAAGGGTTAAATTAGATGAAAACGGAGTTTATGAACTAAATCAAGAGGAACTTAATAGTTCTTTAACTAATTTCATAAATTATGATTTTACGACCGCTGATAGGTTAGCGTTAAGAGATAATATTCCTATACCAGTTGCACCTGATAATATACCTACAGAGATTGAAAAGAAAGCACTTTATTCATATGTTAGTGAAAATTATCCTTTACTATGGGTTAATTGCCCTTATTTAGTTGAACAAAATATTAAAAGTATAGAACAGAACTATAATGACTTAAAAACTCTTGTTAAAGAAGCATATAAGAAGAAATTTAAATGCAGTTAAGTGAATTTAAATGCAGTTAAGTGAATTTAAATTGTAAAATAATGGTGTCTATAAATCATATGGATCAGTAGAAAAGAGATTTGATGAAGAATTAAAAAGTTTATATGCTATGTAGGAGGATAATTATGGTTAAGGCCAAAGATATAATAAGTATAAAAGATAATATAATGGAATATAAGGCTGCATTAGATAAAGAAACTGAGTTCATAGAAAAATTAAAAATTGAAAGTAAAATTAGAGAACAACAGTATAGATTAATGGATGTCCAGTCACAATTATTTAATATAGAGATATGTTTACATAAAAATGCCAAACTGCATAAAGAAATTTTTATAGATAAATATATTAATGGATTAACAGTCAATCAATTAAGTAATAAATATAATATATCCAGAACAACAATATATAGATTATTAAGTACTGCTAAGACAATATTTCAAAAGTAATATCAATTCTATAAAAGCATTTATTGAAATATAGGTGATTTATTTATGTATATATGTTGTAGAAATTGTTGTGTATCAAAAAAACTATAGTGCTCTGATGCATTATTATAGTATATATTTTATATATACTATAATATGGTATATTTAATACATAATAGTAAATTATTGTGTACAACAAATATTAATGAATACATGATTATAATTGTTTTTTAGGAGGCCATATTATGTTAGAGTTAATTATGGTTTATGAATCGTAAAGTCATGATATATGAATATTAGTAATTTATGATGGCTTAACTATATTAAAGTATTAGAATTAGGGACGCTGAGTTGTACCATAAATTATGTAGACTTTTGTTTATGGAAGTTTAATGTAAGTTACCTCCACCAATGAAATTCATGAATACATAATGAACACATTGGAGAAATTTGATACAATTTTTTAGTTGAAATTGAGAATGTATCATAATTGATAGAAAATAAAATGTTGAAAAAATACTAAATTTATGTATAATATAAATAGATTTAAATATAAACATGAAAAAAATATAAATGAAAAGGTGTTGTAAATATGCGCAAAGAGGTAGTTTTTAACTAAACTAACTGAATAAGGATTGATTTTAGAAAGTATGTTTGAAAAATCTTGAGTTATCAAGGTTTATTAGTGGTGGAATTAATTTGAAAAATATTAATCACTACCATGTTTATTTGTGTACTTCTAAAATAATCAATATTAAAATGAGCATGTTACACCTTATTTGCATAAGTAGGAAAGCCGTGTTTTAAACACGGTATTTTTATGCCTATTTTTGCTGCATTTATAAATATGATATAAGATTTTAGTCTATATAACTTAGTAATAAGTTGTATAAATTAAAGTCCTATATTTCATGTTTATATTTATGCCATATAATTATGAGGCTGTAAGTGAACCGATGTTCATTTGCGGCTTTTTGTTTTTTGAAGGAGATTATTAGGATGATTAAGATATCTAGAATACAAAGTACAAACAAACTTTTTCATAATATAGGGATGGTGAATAATTAATGGTTAAAAAACTTTCAGCATATAAAATTTATTTGTTATTTTCAGCTATTACGGCGATGTGTTTTTCGTTGGTTGCTACAGTTATGATAGTATACCACATTGAAAAGGTTCATTTAAATCCACTTCAACTTATACTTGTGGGCACTACATTAGAGGCGGCATGCTTTATATTTGAAATTCCTACAGGGATAGTTGCAGACATATATAGCCGTAAGTTATCTATTGTTATTGGTGCAGTTTTGACAGGATTAGGATTTATTTTAGAAGGCTCCATTTCTAGTTTTGCTTCTGTGCTTGTAGCACAGATAATATGGGGATTAGGTTCAACTTTTACTAGTGGGTCTATTGAGGCGTGGATTGCAGAGGAAGAAAAAGAACAAGACTTAGATAAAATATATATAAAAGGAGCACAAGCAGGACAAATAGGAGCAGTTATCGGGATAATACTAAGTACCATAGTAGGTAATTTGTCTGTTAGATTACCTATTATAATCAGTGGATGTTTATTTGTGATTAGTGCATTATTTTTAGCATTGTATATGCCAGAGAATAATTTTACACCATCTGCTGCAGAAGATCTAAACACTTTTAGAAAGATGGGATATACCTTTAAATCTGGCTTAAAGTTTGTGAAAAGTAAATATATAATGATGATTTTACTTTCTGTAACTCTATTTTATGGTTTATCTAGCGAAGGTTATGATAGACTTTCCAATGCACATTTCCTACAAGACACTACGCTTCCTAAGATAGGAAACCTTCAGCCTGTAACTTGGTTTGGGATATTTGGTATTGCTGGAATGGTATTAAGTGCTATAGCAATGCAGTTTATAGCTAAGAAATTAGAAGAAGAGGATAAGAATCAGAGTGGGAAGATATTATTGGTTGCAAATATATTTTATATATCCTTTATGTTAGCATTCGCACTTACAAGAAACTTTAATTTAATGCTAGTAGCGTATTTATCAACAAGTCTGTTTAGATCTATAAATGATCCTATATTTAATGCATGGCTAAATAATCATATAGATGATAGTGCAAGGGCAACTATACTTTCTATGAATGGACAAATCAATGCATTAGGACAAATTATAGGGGGACCAATTATTGGGATTATAGCTACAAAATTTTCTATAAGTATTGGTATAGCATGTACTTCATTATTAGTAACGCCAGTATTAGTTTTATATATCCTTTCTTTGATAATGGATAAAAAGATGTTAAGAGCGCTAAAGGGGGAGAGGATACATATGAAAACAATTAATATAGGAATTGTGGCTCACGTTGATGCAGGCAAAACAACTACAACTGAAAATCTTTTATACTACAGTGGAGCTATAAAATCAGTTGGTAAAGTAGACCTAGGAAGCACTCAAACGGACTCAATGGAGCTTGAACGTAAGAGAGGAATTACTATAAAATCTTCAGCAATATCTTTCACATGGAATAGTGTTAAAGTAAATATTATCGATACTCCAGGACACGCAGACTTTGTATCTGAGGTAGAACGCTCTTTAAGTGTTTTAGATGGAGCTATATTAGTTATATCTGCAGTAGAAGGTATTCAATCCCAGACAAGAATATTATTTAACACATTAAAGACCCTAAAAATTCCAACAATAATTTTTATAAATAAAATAGATAGAGTTGGAGCAAATTGCAATAAAGTTTTTGAGGACATAAAAAAGGCTATGTCTAATAAGATAGTTAGATTACAAAAGGCACATGGTGAAGGAAGTAGAGAGGTTTGTCTAAATAATTTGGATGAAATAAATACAACAAATGATGAAATTATTAATGTTTTATCAGATTTAGATGAAGTGTTTTTAGAGAAATATGTTAACGGGATAGAATATGATAAAAATGAAATACAAGAAAAAATTTCATTGTATTCAAGAGAAGGAAGTTTATACCCTGTGCTTTTCGGTGCAGCATCAGTTGGTCTTGGTATCAAACAATTATTAGATGGAATTTGCAGTTACCTACCATTGCAAGTAAAGACAGCGGTGGTGATTTATCTGGAGTGGTATTCAAAATTGAAAGGACAAATACAAATGAAAAGAAAGTTTATGTAAGATTATTTGGAGGCAAAATTTCTGTAAGAGATAGAATTGAAGTTCCTAATAAAGATATTATAGAAAAAGTGAAGAAAATTAATGGTTTAGAAAATGGTAAGCTAATTGAAATCGCCAGCATGGAGTCGGGAGATATAGGTATTCTACATGGACTTTACAAGTTTTCAGGTTGGGGATGTCATTGGAATTGCAAATGATAGAACTAAAAATATATCTATAGCTAAACCAACATTAAAGACGAATATATCTGCTGTTAATAAAGAAGAAAATAGAGAATTATTTAAGGCATTAACATTCCTTACAGAAGAAGACCCACTATTAGAATTAGGCATGGATGATGAAGATAAAGAGATTTATATTAACTTATTTGGTGAAGTTCAGATGGAAATACTAAGTTCTATATTAGATGATTTCTATGGAATTAAAGTAGAGTTTTCGAATATCCAGACTATTTACAAAGAGACGCCTAAAGGTGTTGGTACTGCAATGATGCTTATGCAGAAGGATTAAATCCTTTCTGGGCAACGGTAGGTCTAAAAATAGAGCCTGGGATAAGGGGAGAAGGATTAAAATATATGTCTAATGTATCAATAGGATCATTACCAAAATCTTTTCAAAATGCTATTGAGGAAGCAGTTGTTAAGACAAGTAAGCAAGGCCTTTTTGGTTGGGAAGTCACTGATATAAAGGTTACACTTACCTGCGGAGAATTTTTTAGTCCAGCCAGCACCCCAGCGGACTTTAGAAATGTAACTCCTATGGTATTTATGGAAGCATTGCATCAGGCTAAAACTGACTTATTGGAACCTCTGCATGAGTTTGAACTAAGGATTCCACAAAATGTTTTGAGTAAAGCTATTTGGACTTGCAAACTATGAGAGCAACCTTTGATAATCCGATTATTGTTGAGGATGAATTTTTAATAAAAGGGTTAATACCAGTAGAAAATTCAAAAGAATACAAGCTAAAAATAGCTTCGTATACAGAAGGAAAAGGTATGTTTTTAACAAAGTTTTTTGGATACAAGAAAGTTCCATTTGAATTTGCTAAAACCCGCCAAAAATCAACCTATGACCCTTTAAACAAAAAAGAGTATTTACTTCATAAGTTAAATGCAATTAGAGATTAATTGGAATAAAGCACTTAATTTAATGTAGGGTAGACAGTAGATAACTTTAAGGTGTTACACTTTAAAGCATAACCAAAAAGGTATTGATGACTTTTGAGTTATGAGTAATATTTTAAGACATATATATTATAGATACTCTTACCTTGAAAATATGGTAAGAGTATTTTATTTTTTTATCAAATATTTAAATGAAAAAGTATGTTCATTCAGAATTTTTTTATTGGACAGGTCAATATGACTATAGAATAAGAAATAATATAAATATATAGATACGACACATTCTTCTTAAACTATGTAGTAATCTAAGGAGTATCTAAAGTAAGGTACTTCTTTTTATTAAATTTAATACTACACACAATAACTTAGATAGACTTATTTCTGAATGAAGCTAGGGGTTAAGAAGAAACCCTGATCTTATTTTATTTAACACTGTCTATAAATCATATGATTACATAAACATAAAATACATGGATATTCTAAAGTCTATAAGTGGCATTTTTAGGTTGAAATATATTTAAAATATGTCTACGATAAATAA